>DASRKV010000261.1:0-8572 GCA_035648795.1 Opitutaceae bacterium | reverse complement strand
GCGCGATGATCGCCTGCTGCTGTTCTTCCGACAGCAGGGAAAACCAATGGGTGGCGTTGGCCAGCGTGGGCGTGGGTTTTCCAGTCCAGACATTGAAGCTATAGAGACCGGGGAAACTGAAAAGCTGGCCGCTGTGAGTCTGGACGTTGTCGTAGAGCAGGCGCAGGGCGGATCTCAGGTCATCGGGCAGCCGCAAGTCTTCCGCACCCGGCAGACCGAGTGGCGTGCCGTGGACATAGCGCGTGTACCCTTTGTGCCCGAGATCCCAGACGGCCGCACCCGAGCCGATGGCCAATGCGATGCTGCCGGCGGCCACTACCTGCAGCCGGAGGCGCGGCGCGCGCTCCGCCAGCAGACGCAGGGCCTCGCACCAGCCCATGGTGAACACAGGCACCCAGAGAAACGTACCCCAATTCATCTGGCTGCCCGCCACCGGATAGGCGTGCAGGCTCTGCCACACCAACACCCATGCCACCCAAAGACGCGCGCGTTCCGCGGGCAATAGTGGTCCATCATGCAGAGGAGCAACCATGAGCCACGCCAACGGCAGACCGTAGACGAAGCCGAACTTGGGCATCGTGAACGACGTGAGGCCGGCGCACGCTGCGAGAAACCACAACCCTGCCCCGAGCCGTAGGATGACGACTGTTACCTTCATCCAACCTGTGATCCGAACCCGGACCATCCCCAACACCGCGATGGCCAGCGAGCCAAGGACCAGTTGCCGCGTCCCCGGCAGCCACTGCACGGGCGTATGGTAGATGCCAGGTTGGCGCAAGGGATCCATGACGACACCATGCCACAGTTCCAACAGGCTGGTGCCTCGTGCGCAGGTGAGACCGGTCACCAGCCCACCCAAGAGAAGACCAGTCCCGATAAATGCAATCCAAGTGGTCCGGTCATGTTCGCGGCGGTGGGCGCGATGGAGCAGGAACACGAGCACCAGCGCCGCAGCCGCAAAATCCAATGCATAGGTGGTAACCCAATTCTCGGCAAACAGCCCGGCCATCAAGACTCCGGGCACGGCGACACAACCTAGCGCGACCAGCCAGGCAGCCTGACGACTGGCCCGGTCGTTGCCGGTGTTGATCAACAACCAGGCGCCGGCGGCGAACAAGAAAAAAGCCCCGACATTGATCTTCGTGAGCGCCATCGCGGCACCGACCAGGGCGGTCACGACGGCAAACAGGCGCGGGCGTTCCTGCTCGATGGCCCACGCGCCTACGACGGCACCGATTGCGGCCAGCAGAGTCAGCAGACCGCCCGGGTGCGAAGGCTCGTTGATCATGATCCATAGGTAGACGAAAGTGAGGACGGCGCCCGCCGCCATCGCGATCAGCGACCGGGTCAGGCGCCAGACCAGCGCGCCGCACAACGCCGCGGCTCCCACCCAGTGGATAAGAGTGAGCAACCGCCCCGTTTCATTGTTGAAGCCAAACCCCAGCAGGCGCGCCAACGCATAATGATAGCTGTAAAAGAAAGGCCCGTATTGGCTGTAAACCTCGGAATAAAGCCGGCCATGGTTGACGTAGTTATGGAGGGACCAGAGCACGTAGCCCTCGTCATCGTAGACCATGAAGGTCGTGAACAGCAGCCAATAGCCGACGACGGAAAGCCCGGCAACGCAGACGGCCAGCAGGACAGGGGCAGGTAATCGCTTAGTCAAAGCCGGTCCTGCGTTTCACGATGTAGTTGGGGCGTTGTTTCACCTCGTCGTAGATGCGGCCGAGGTATTCGCCGAGCACGCCGATCCCGATGAGCTGAACGCCACCGAGGAAGAGCACGAGCGTGACCAGCGTCGTGAAACCGGTCTGGGCGACCTCGATGCCCAGCAGGCGGCGCGCGATGAAGAACACGCCAATGGCAAAGCCGAGCCCGGCGACGGAGAGCCCCGCGTAGGTGAGCACCCGCAGCGGCAGGTAGGAAAAACTGAAGACGCCGTCGAGGGCGTAGCGGGCCAACTGGTGGAGAGTCTGGTGGGGGCGGCCGGCGGCGCGTTCCTGCCGGTCGTAGAGCACGTCGGCGCGGGGAAAACCGACCCAGGCGCGCAGTCCCGGGAAAAACCGGTTGCGCTCGGCCAGATGGCTGAACGCCTCGATCGCCGCCCGGCCGAGCAGGCCGAAGGTGCCGGAGTTCGGCTCAACCGGATAATCGATCAGCACACCGAAGATCTTGTGGAAACCATCGAAGGCGAGGCGGCGGAGTCCGGTCTCGCTCCGACTGCGCCGCACGGCGCGCACGACCTCGGCGCCGCCGCGCCAGGCGGCCACCAACTCCGGAATGAGTTCCGGCGGATCCTGCAGGTCGGCGTCCATGGTGACGATGGCGTCGGCGCCCGCCGCCGCCGCCAGGCCGGCGGCCAGCGCGTTCTGGAAACCGAAGTTGCGCGACAGTTCGACGAGTTTGAACCGCGGATCGCGGGCGTGCTGTTCCAAGATCAACGCCGTGGATCCGTCGCGGCTGCCATCGCTCACCAGGATGGCCGACCAGGTGGCGACCGTCTCGCGGTCAAAAACCGCGCCGAGCCGGCGGAACAGTTCCGGCAGCACGGGTTCCTCGTTGTAGACCGGGATGACGACGGCGATCGCAGGGGGATTCACGGGGTGCGGAGCATTCTTCGGAAGATCGGACAAAAATCAACCGTGCGGTGGCGGATCGGACGATCCCGCCGGCGCCGCGGGCGGCCAGGAATAGAGGGTCCACAGTCCAAACTCGGTTCTTTGTGCTTCAGGAGGAATCAGGGAGCGGGCAAGTCCCCAGTCCAATTCCTGGCGAAGAAATGCCACGATATGAAATCGTGGCGGCAAATAGGCTGCAATCGCCCTGCCTGCGACCGGCTGGCCGGCGAGCCAGCGCATGAATAGCCCGTCTTCCATGTGATCGAAACGCCGTTCAGCGCAATACGTCACCAACGGATGCCAGGGGAAATAGATCTCGCCCGGAAGATTCCGGGCGAGGAATTCGCCCTGGCGCAGATGGGCGGATAATGGCCGCCATGTTCCCGGTGTCGTCCCGCCAAGGCGGAATGCCAGCAGCGCTGTTGCGAGCATCGCCAGACCGGTCCGCCAGAGATTCGCGCCCTTGCCCTGGGTGGCCAGCAGGGTGGCGGCGGCCGGCAGGAAGAAAAGGGCGCTGTGGAGGGAATTGCTTGAACCGCCGTTCTTGAACAAAGGAAGAAGATCGAGGGGCCAGGCTGTGGCCCACGCCAGCGCGGGCAACAGCCAGGGCGAGTCACGATGCCAGACTTGCCGCCCGAGCAGCCCAAGCACGGCGATCGGCAGGCCGGTCTGGGCCAGGAGTTGCGGCCATACCTCGGTCAACCGCCCGATGATCGATGCCGCCCAGGGCAATTTGGCCGGCAATATCAAGATATGGAATACCGTGCCAGCCACACCGAACGCTACCGCCGCCAGGCCAAAAACCGCCGCGGTCAGACTCAGGATGCGCAGTCCCTGGTCGATCGCGGCGCGAATGTTGCCGCGCACGCCGACATAGAGGCACTGGGCGAACGCGAGGGTCAACAGCGTCTGTTTGCACGCGATCGCCGCCGCGCATGCCGCCGCCGCCAGCCACCGGGCGCCGGGCTCATCGGATTCTTGCAGGCAGAGCAGCGCGAGCAGGCCGAAAGCGACGGCGGCATTGTCGGCTTGCAGGTATTCCAGGGAGGCGGTCGGCCACAGCGCCACGCAGACCAGACCGGCGATCAACCGGCTTCCACCAGAGGGCGGTCCGTTCGGAGTCCGCCACCAGGCACATACCGCGGCGATGGCAAGCAGCGTCACCATCAGATTAATCACACCGGCGATCAACAGGCCACCCGATGCGTCAGTCGCCAGGGTCGCGGGCAGATCAAGGGCGAGCGGCAAGGGCCCGTAAATCCAGGAGGTGGCCGGTCCGCCTTGGGGTAAAGGATATGGCGAGACACCGTGAGCCCACATAAAGCTGGGCAGGAGTCGAACCTCGTTCCAGCCGTGGGCCGGGAAATTGCACAGACATCGCCACACCCAGCCGGCAGCGGCGGCGAGGGCAATGGCCACGAGCGCCGGCTCGGATATACGTCGAGGTGTCAGGGAGCCAATCAAGGTGGAAGGTTGGAATGGCGCACGCCAAAAGCCTGCCAGACAGCCAGCGTTACCAACATTGCGAGGAGGGCGAAGACCAAAGCGGGCGCCGGACCACCGTCGGCCACGAACGTGCAGTTCATGAACTGCTTGAGCAGCATATTCTTGGTCGCCACCTGGCTTAGGACGAGGATTTTCCCGCGGGTCAGTTCGAAAAGCGTAACCGGTGCCACCTGTGCGGTCGCTTGAAGATAGAAATGCCCGACGATGCCCAGCACAGCGTCGGCCAGCAGTGCGCCTGTCCAGAGGCGCCGAATCAGAGCCGGCATCTCCCGCAAACTGGCGGCGAGCCAGGCCAAGCCCGCAATCGCCACTGGAAGCAGGCAGAGATGCGCGACCCCCCAACGATCCGGCTGGTACGCCGCCGCGATGCCCAGCGTGATTGCGCCCACGAAAAACCAGCGCCAGAAATAGCGTTCGCCGGCATGCTCGGCCGGAGAGCGGCGGTGGATGGCTCGCCACGCCAGTAATACGAGTCCGGCCAGGCCGAATATACCGGGAAGCGTGGTCTGATAAATGTTGAACAGATAATCACGCGCATAACCGAGCGTGCTGGTTTGGGCGATGAAGCGGTAGTCGGCCGGGCGCAGCGGGTGGGGAACGAGCGTGACGTAGGCGTTCCGCGCACGCAGGGCGAGCCAGCCCACCGTGGATGGCGTGGTGGCGCCAGGGGTCGCCGTGCTGGAAAGAAACGTTCCCGGGATCCCGTAGTTGACGAGCGACCACGCCACCCAGGGGGCGAGGAGCATGAGGCCCATCCCGGCGTGGAGCCCGAGTTCCCGCCAGAGTGAGCGCTTCTGCCGGCGAGACCAAGCGAGGGCAAATTGCGCCCCGACCAGGATGATCGCGTAGGGTCCGGCCGAGTAGTGTGTGAGCAGCGCTGCGGCCAGGGCTCCGATGGCAATCGTCCGCCGCATCGAACCGGCTTCGGTCAGGCCGCGCGCATAGAAGGCAACCGCCAGCAAAACGAAGAATGCCGCGGGCAGTTTGGTCCAGGCGAACGTGGCGTTTTGCACCACCGCGGGATTCAACATGAGCATGAGCAGCAGCACGGCATCGACGCCGCCTCGGCCGCGGGCAAAATGTCGACTCAACAGCGCCGCGGGTAAGAACACCAGGGTGCTGAACAGCGTGGTGAAAAGTTGGAAATGCGCGAAATCCGTCCGCCGGATTGCCATGCAGGCGCCCACCACCAGGTTAGCGAGCGGGGGGCGCGCGGGCAGACTGTAGCCGTCGGTAAACAGGGTGTTCAACGGCTGCCGATCCAGGAAAAAGCGGACGCGCTCGTAATGCTCGTACCAGTCCCCGGCCCATTCCCCTCCGCCGTAGGAGCGCACCAGGGCGAGCCAGCCAAGGCACCACGCGGCGAACAGCAGTTGGCGGGCCCCCAAACCGCGCACGTCCGGATCCGACAGAAGACCCGCCAGCGCCCGGGACCGGATGCCGATGGCGAGCGCCGCCAACCCGGGCAGCGCGAAGAATGCGACGTTGGGCAAGCCGGTCAGGTAGATGATCCAGGCGAACCCACAAATCTGCGCCAACCCTGCTCCGGCTCCCAGGGCGAGTTTTTCGGGGGCCTCGAGACGGCTCGTCACCACCCAGGGCAATCCCAGGCCAAAAACGAGTCCGAAAAACAACGCGAGCCCGCAGAGGATGGCGACTAGGGACATGATCCAGGTGGGAGCGGAAGATTGTTCTTATGAAATCGGGCGAGGCGCCGGATGAGCATCGCTAGTCTTGGACGATGGCCGACCGGGACGCAGCGTCGAGCCCGGCAACAGCGGCGGATTGCCCTCTTTGCTTCGACCAAGGTGGACTCATGCAGTCGGGGCGCTTGTCGCACGCAATTCCGAGGAATGTCCGGTACAGTCTTGTAGGGCGGGGTTGCCGTACCCCGCCTCCCTCGGTAAAACGGCGGGATCCGGCGATCCCGCCCTATAGCCGACTTTATCGTCCCGGCTGAGAGAGACCACCGAACCTTTTGGGCTGACGGCGCCGCTGTCTGCAACGGGATAGAGCGGTAAGCCGCGCCGGTCGAGCTGGCAAAGGCCCCGGATCTTGACGTGTTCATGGCGCCCGTGCCTTGGGGTTCAGTGATTCAAGGTCGTAAATCGTCAGGGGGCCGATCGTGGCGACCGGTTCATAGCCGCGACAAAGCGTGTCCATGAAGGGATGGTTTGCGTTGAACGCCTGCGCGATGGGGCTGTTGGCACTGACTGCAAAGAACCGGACGCCGCCGGCCCGCAACCGGGCGCAGGCATTTTCGAAAGAGAGCTTCGTGTCAAACGCCGGGTCGAGCCGTGGACTGAACAAGGGTACGGCGAGGCCGCCGCGCAGGGTGACTTCAGCGTGGTTCTGGGGATGATCGACGACGATGCCGCGTCCGCGGGCGGCCAAAATGAGCGCCGGCCATATCTGGTCCGGTTGGATCCTTAGCCTTTCAGGCGAATTCTCACGCCATTCGGCAAAAGAATAACTCAGGGGCGCGGTAAAAGGGAAATCCGGCAGAAGCCACGACCGGCGGGCGGCGTCCACCGCGCCGGCGAGCATCACCAGGACAGCGACCCAAGACCATGCGCGCGACAGGCGCACTCCGATCCAGCCGCCCAGCGCGGCGGACACGGCCGCAGCAGGGGCCAGGATGCGCAATCCATAGATCCATCCGCCGGCGGTTAGCGGCAGGGACCACCCGCAAAGTCCGGCCACCAAAGCAAAAGCCGTCAGCCCGGCCAGCGCTTTGCGTCTGGCCAGCTTCGCCCCGATGGCGCCGAACACAAGCACGACTCCCATCACGACGCCGAGGACTGGCAGGATCTCGACCGGACGGAAATGTCCTGCACGGTATCCCCAAAACGCCGCGATAGCCTGCATGATCCCCTGGTACCGGGGATTGGTGGGGAAGAGACCCCCAAGCGCGTGCGGAAAGAGGGGGTTGCCCGTTATCATCCAGTTCCGCAGATACCAGGGGGCCGCAACGGCGGCGGCCGTCACGCCAAACCGGCCGGCCGCGCGGAGGTCCCGCCTGGCCAGCAACAGCCCGCTTCCCAGCACGAGAAAGGCGAGGCCATATTCCCGGCTGAGGGCGCCACAGCCCGCGGCGACGCCGGCCCAGAAAATCGCCGACCGGCTGGGGGTGCGCGCCTGAATCGCAAGCAGGACCAACAGGGTGAGCAACGTGAGGGTGGTCAGACCGGTCTCCTGTCCCATCGCCACCGCCCAGAGCAGCAGCGAACTCGTGGCGGCCACCGCCATGGCCGCCGGCCCCGCCGCCTCGCCCCAGATTTCACGAGCCAGGCGGGCAATGGCGCAGAAAACCAGCACGGCTTCGGCCGCCACGCGCACGGCCGTCAGGACCGGAGCGGTGCTGCCGGTGAAAAGATAGATCCAAAAATTCAGCGTCGGCACGAGCGGCGGAATGCCGTCGCACCAGGAGTAGATGTCGAAATCCGCGGCCGTGACCGGCGGATAAAAATCGAGCCGGCCCAAAGCGAGCATCGCCCTGGCCAGGTAGTCCCAGCGAAACACGTTGTCGAAGCCCGAGAGCGGATCGAATACGGCGCGCAGAACCACGGAGGCCAATCCAACGGCCGCGATGGCGGTCCACATCCAGTCGATGCCAACCGGCCGCCGCATCACTGGTTGACATCGATCGTCCGCTGCCGGCGCTTTCCGGGTCCACCAAGCGAGGATCACGCAGAGGGCACTCCATCCGGCGAGCAGAGGTCCGCGGGTGAGCGGCGCGTGAACCAGCACGCAACCCAGCACAAGCAAAAAGAGCAGGACCGCGGATGCGAGGAAGACTGTCAGCTCCGGCGCCGGGGAACGGATACGACGATTCAGCAACCAGCCGGGCAGCAGGAATGCCGCGATCGCCAATGGCAAAAGGAGGATGCTCGAGACGGTGGGGCCAACGGAAATCATGCGGGGTGCGTTGACGGCGCCGAGGGCAGCCTCGTCGGGGCAAACGCCGTCCCAAGAAACAAGACGATGTGAACGAGGTAATCGCGCGGGCTCATGTCGGGCCGACCGATATTCTGTTGGGGCTGTTCGGAATGAAGGTGGCCATTGCCATTGGATGGCTCTGGATTCGGCGGACAGGCTTAGCAGCCGACTGTGATCGCAGATCGGAGATATGCGAAAGCAAGAGCGTAATTAGAAACCAGGCAATCACGCAGCGGGCCAGCCACCAATAGCAGTCGGGGCTTCCGTCGAACCAAGCCAGCATGGTCAGTGAGCAATGCAGGGTTGGGGTCCGTTCTCAGCGAAACAGGTTGTATTTCACGATCGCGTAGAGCGCACGGAAGCCATCCCGCCAGCCGATTTTTTTGCCCTCTTTGTAGGTGCGGCCGTAATAGCTGATGCCGATCTCGTAGATCACGCAGTCGAGCCGCGCCACCTTGGCGGTGATCTCCGGCTCGAATCCGAACCGGTCTTCTTCGATCGTAATCTTT
>DASRKV010000260.1:0-8133 GCA_035648795.1 Opitutaceae bacterium | reverse complement strand
CTCGGCCGCGAGGCGTTCGCCCGCAGCGCCGCGGGCGCCGGCCGGGCCGGACGCCGGTTGGCCGCGCGGCCAGAACCGTTGGAGCCAGGTGAGCATGACAAAGACGCCGCACCGGTCGGATCCCGGCGGCGCCAGGATCTTTCTCATTGCGAGGCACCGCCCGCCTTGGCAATTCCAGAATCTGCCCCGTCCGCGCGCGCCCTGCGCTGCTATCTGCGCACGGATCCCGACGTCATCCTGGTGGGCGAGATCCGGGACGCCGAGACGGCCGAGCTGAAACGCCGGGCGATGCGTGGCGGAATGAAAACGCTGCACCAGGATTCCATGCTCAAGGTGAAGCTCGGGATCACCGACGATCGAAGAAGCGCTCTCCAACGTTCCGCCCGACCTCATCGCCTGAAGCCCGGCCGGGTTTCCGCCGGAATCATCGGCCCGCTGTCGCGCCGGAAAGCCGCCGGGAGAAGGCGATGCGGCTACGTTTCGGGAACCGCGGGTGCCGGCGCGGGACTTCCGGATTCCGCCGCCGCCGGCCGCGCCTGGCGCACCGCTTCGGCGATGGTCTCGGCCACCGCCTCGGCCTCACCCCGTTCGTGGTTGAAACGCATCGAGACCGTCTTCGACACCCCGCGCTCCTCCATCGTGATGCCGTACACCGCGTTGGTGGCGGCGATCGTCCGCTTGTTGTGCGTGATGATGAGGAACTGCGAGTCCTTCGCGAAATGCTTCAGCAGGTTGGTGAAGCGGCCGATGTTCGATTCGTCGAGCGGGGCGTCGAGCTCGTCCAGCAGGCAGAACGGCGAAGGCTTCACCATGTAGAGGGCAAAAAGCAGGGCGACGGCCGTCAGCGTTTTCTGGCCGCCGGAGAGCAGCGAGATCCCCTTCAACCGGGTGCCCGGCGGTTGGGCGACAATTTCGATGCCGCTTTCCAGAATGTCCTCCGCCTGGATGAGTTCCAAATGGGCGCGGCCGCCGCCGAAAAGCGTCTGGAACGTGTATTCGAAATTCTTCCGGACCTGCTCGAATGTCACCGCGAACTGTTTCTGGGAAGCGCGATTGATTTCGTCGATGGCCTGGAGCAGTTCGGCCCGGGCGTTGGCCAGGTCTTCGCTCTGCGTCTTGAGAAAATCATACCGCTGCCGGAGCTCGGCGTATTCCTCGATCGCGACCAGGTTGACCGCCCCCATGCCGCTGAGCCGCTGCCGCAACGCGTCGACTGCGACCTTGATCTCCTCCCAGTTGGTCTGGTCCAACGCGGCGAGGTCCGCCTCCGTCGGCTCCCCTTTCTGCCGGATTCGGGGTTTGCGTGACTTCGTCCTGGGCTTTCGCTCCATCTCCGCCGTCTGCCCTTCGGTCTCCGCCGGTTGATTTCCGGCTTCCGCGGCCGAGCCGGTTGCGTCCGGCGTCTGCCCCCGGTCTTCCGTCTCCTCGTCGTCGTCGAGGTCGAGCGGCTTGAGGTCCGACGGATCATCCTCGGAATGCCAGAGCATTCGCTTCCAGTCGATCGCCGCCAGGTCGCATTGAAACTCGTGTTGCACCTCTTCGGTCAGGAATTGGGCGCGCGAGCGATGCTCCGCCAGCTTGATCTCGGCCCGGCCGAGTTTCTCCTGCGCCGCTTCGGTCTCGGTCCGCAGACCCTGCTGTTCGGTCTCGATGGCGCTGCTCTGCCGTTCGATCTCCGCCAGTTCGCCGCGGATCTTTTCCACCGATTGCTGGGCCACCTCGAGTGTGCGGGCCGCCTCCGCCGCCCGGGCCAGCCCGGCCGCCGCCTCCTGTTCGAGTTCGGCGGTTTGCTCCGCCCAGACGTCCACTTCCTGCTGGCGCTGGGCCAGCAATTCGCCGATCTGCGCGCGGCGTTGTTCCATCTCGCCCAGACCGCGGTCGAGCACTTCCACTTTTTGGCGGCGTTCCGCGAGCTCGAGGCGGGCCTGGGCCAGCACCTCTTTTTTCTGATCGCGATCGATGCGCAACGCGGCGATCTGGCTTTCGACCGCGACAATCGCCTGTTTCTCGGCCGCGACCCTGCCTTCCGCCTCGGCGAGCGCGGCCTGCGCCCGGACCAGGCGCTGCTCCGCCTCCGCGCGGGCCGTCTGCAACCCGGCCAGCTCCCGTTCCATCCGCTGCAACCGGGCCATCACCTCTTCGGCGGCGTGGTCGGCATTGCGCGCCTCGACCTGGACCGCCGCCACTTGCTGCGTCGCCGTCAGCACGTTCTTGCGCTGCTGCTCCAACGCGGTTTCGGCCGCGGCCAGCGCCGCGCCCAGTTGGTCCACGTGCTTGCGCTGGTCGTCATGCGCCTTCTGGTCGCGGGCGAGTTCGCGCGCCGTCTCCCGCAGGTCGATCTCGCGCTGTACGATGCCTCCGGCCGGTTTCTTTTGATGCCCGCCGTAAACCAGCCCGCGCTGGTCGACCAGTTCCCCTTTCTGCGTCGCCACCAGCAGAAAACCAAAATCCGGATGCGCGTCCCAGAACTCCAGGAACGCATCCAGGCTTTCGGCAACGTAACACGCCGCCAGCAGAGCGGCCACCGGATGCGCCGGATCCAACCCGGCGAGCATCACCGTGGCCGGCTGGAGAAATGGGGGAAGACCCGCCGCCACTCCCGCCGCCCGGCGGCCGGCCGGCGAAACCTGCAGGCAGGCGCTCCCGATCTTCTGCTGATCGAGATGCGCCAGAATCTGGCGGGCCCGGGGGAGTTCGGCCACGGAGACGGCCTCGACCGCCGAACCGAGCAGGGCCTCGAGTGCTTTCCCATATTCCGGTCTGACTTCCAGCCCCTGGGTGACCGGTGCGACCTTGGTCCCGGCAAGGACACTGTCGAGGCGCCCCTGCAAAAGCGCCTTGGCCCCTTCGCCAAAGCCCTCCCACCTTTCGTGCAATTGCTGCAGGAGGCGCAGCCGCGCGGTTCGTTGGGCCAACGTCCGGTCGAGTTCCTGGAGCCGGCGCTGGCCTTCGCGGAATTGCTGGGTGGCCTCCGTCAGTGCATGCTGCGCCGCCTGCGCATCGTTGTGCGCGCGGCTCTGTTCGCCGCGGGCGGTCTCGAGCCGCTGATGCTCCTCGCCCGCCCGCACCGCGGCGGCGGCGGCGGCCCGTTGCACTTCGGCGAGCTCCTCGGCCAGCTCGCTGTGCCGGACGGCGCTCGTCTTCGAATCGACTTCGTAGCCGGAGCATTCCGTCCGCAGGCGCGCGACCGTACTCTCCAGTTGCAGCAATGCGAACTTCGCCTGCTGCAACTGGCGCTCCTGTTTGCCCGACTCGCCCTCCACAATGGCCAGCTCGCGATTGCGCTGCTGAAACACCGCGTCCGAGGAGCCCAGCAGGTTGAGTTGCAGCTGCTTGTCCTGCGCCCCGCTGTCCGCCCGGGCGCTGACCTCGTGGAGCTGCATCTGCAGTTCGGCAAGGTCGTCCCGGCTCGACTGGATGCGCTCTTCCAGGCTGGTCTTCTTGATCCGGGCGACGCCCGCCTGGTTCTCCGCCTGTTCCTTCTCGGAACGCAGGTCGAAGACCGCCTGCTGCGCGGATTGCAGGCGCTGATTGTAGTCGCTGCGGCGCTCTTTGATCCCGTTCAGCTCGCGCTGATGCGCCTCCAGCTTTCCCCGCTGGGTCTCCGTCGCGGCCCGCCGGCCCGCCACCTCCGCTTCGAGGGCGGCGATCGTCGCACGCAACTGCGTCCACTGCCAGCCTCCGTGGGCGAGGCTGAGGTGCCGCAACCGGAAACTCAGCCGCTTGTAGCGGATGGCCTTGGAGGCCTGGCGGCGGAGGCTGCCAATCTGGCGGCCAACCTCGCCGATCACATCCGTCACCCGCGCCAGATTCTGGTCGGTGAGCGCGAGTTTCCCGAGCGCCTCCCGGCGCTGGCTCTTGTAGCGGGTGATGCCCGCGGCCTCCTCGAACACCGCGCGGCGTTCCTCGGGCTTCGACGACAGCACCTGGTCGATCTGGCCCTGCGCCATGATCGAATACGAGGTGCGGCCGACGCCGGTGTCCATGAAGAGCTTGTGGATGTCCTTGAGGCGGCAGGACTGGCCGTTGATGAGATAGTCGCTCTGGCCGTCGCGCGTCGTCCGGCGGATGATCTCCACCTCATGAAAATCGGTGCCCAACTGTTGTTCGCACTCGCTCAGGAGAAGCGAGACCTCGCAGAGATTTTGCGGGCGGCGCGTTTCCGCACCTTCGAAGATGACATCCTGCATCTTTCCGCCGCGCAGCGCCTTGGCGCTCTGTTCGCCCAGCACCCAGCGGATCGCGTCGGCGATGTTGCTCTTGCCGCAGCCGTTCGGACCGACGATGGCCGTGACCCCCGGATCGAAGCGGAGGATGGTGGGATCAGCAAACGACTTGAAGCCGTGAAGCTTGAGCGCCTTGAGGTGCATGCAACGTAAAGGCGCAGACTAGAGAGGGGGCAAATTGCGACCGCAACGGGAAAGTGAACCGACTTGTTCACAGGGCGGGGATCTTCGCCGGGAAGATGGCGTTCATGGTCGCAGCCGGCCGCGGTTTCGGCAGGGCCCGGCGCAGGATTTCTGCGCGGTTCAAGGCCCGGCGCGACGCGAGATTGATCTCGGCGCGTTCGCCGGTTAGGTGAGGCGCATGAAAGTCATCGGGATCGCCTTTTCGGCCTACTCAGGATTACTTAATATAGTGACAGACAGAGGTGGTGCGGCTTGTCCTCAAGACGCCTTGGGCGCGTTGCCCGTTCGACTTCGCTCAGGGTCCCGAGCCTGTCGAGGGAGTGACAACGCGCTCCACCAACGCCACTTCATTCCGTAAGGCTAAGTAGAAAGCCAACCTACCCGGGCGCCGCCGACAATTCCGGGTAGTCGCTCTGCGCTGGAAGTCGGCGCGGTCCGGCAGTATCTTGGGAACCGTGTCAATGACCGGCTTGGCTTTGGCGTTGGTTCCTTTTCTCGCAGCCGGACCGCTCCCGCCCGAGGTGATCCCGGTGGAGGCGCTCCGTTCGCCCTTCTGCCTGGTCGCCGAATCCGTCAGGATCAGCGTGGGCAAGGATCTGGCGATCGTCGAGGGCGACTACGACTTCAAGTACGTGCGCCGGTATGACGCGGCCGCCATGCCCGACCAAATCCCGTTCTACTACGCCGTCTTTGTTCCCAGATCAGCCGACAGCCTCGCCGACTTCAACGCGATCACGGAAGCCAAACTGCACCTCGGCTCACTGGACTTTCAGCCGGAAGATTTTGTCCTGTTGCCCGATGGTCCCGAAGCCGCAGTCCAGATCGCACCGGCGGACGCCCGGATCGCGGTCCTCGTTTTCAAAATTCCGCGCCGCCTTTTGCGGCAGCAATGCCGGCTGCAGATCAGCCACTACCAGCCGCACTACCATTGCGCCGGGAAGATCGTGGCGGCCTACCTGCCGCTGTTGCCGGATTTCGAATCGCTCAAGAATGAGCTCCTCTTCTCGCGCAGCGACTTCACCGTGGAATTCGAAACGGTGGACGCGGTCCGATTGCGCCGGCTGTCGGTCAATCAATCCGTCGAACGGGAGACGCCTCAGCGCGTGAGCGTCCATCCGGTGGACCGGGAGAACATCGCGGTGGACGTCGCCGGATTGCCCGGGAAATAGCCCGTGGTGCCAGCGCTCGGCGCCTGTCGCCGGGCCGTCCAATCTTGCGCGACCGGCCCGACGAGCGGCAGCCCTGCCGGCTCTTGTCCGCAAGCTGATCTGCGCTACGAAATGACCTTTTCGTCCTTTCGGTGTCGCCAACCGATGGCCAAAAGCTTTTGCTCCGGATGGCGCTATTCCGCCCCCTGTCATGAAAGTGGTGCTGATCTTCTTCGCGTGGTGCCTTCTCCTCGTCCTGTGCTGGCCGCTGGCACTTCTGGCCCTGGTGTTCGCGCCGCTGGTGTGGTTGGTCGCCCTGCCCTTCCGCATCGCCGGCCTTTGCCTCGGCGCCGTGTTGTCCCTGGTGCGCGCGCTGCTCTACCTGCCAGCCCGGTTGCTGGGGCCGCACAGCCACGCCTGAACGATCGCCTCGCTTTACCCTATTATGAGCCTGCCAACGCCGCCTGCCCCGCTGTTCAAAGACGTCGCCTTCGTCATTTACCCGGTCAAAGCGGTGAAGACCGCCCGGGTGTTTTACGAGAAAATCCTCGGCCTCAAGGTCACCGCCAACTGGGACGACCAGTGGGTGGAGTACGACATCGGCCACGGCACGCTGGCGATCACCGCCGCCGACGCCACGCACATGGCCGGCACCCACGGCGCGACCATCGGCCTGGAGGTCGTGGATCTCGACGCCACGCTGGCCTATTTGAAGACCAAGGACGTGCCGATCTTCAACGGCCCGTTCGACTCTCCCGCCTGCCGCGGCTGCATCATTCGCGATCCCGATGAAAATGAAATCATCCTGCACGCGCGAAAATGACGCGGGCCGGATCGTTTCCGTGCGTCCGCCGGATGCGTATGTCCTGCGGCGCGCCACCCATCAGGACGCGGCCGGAATCTGGCGGCTCATCTCCACCGTGCTGTCGGATTTTGGCATCGTTGCGGACCAAGAGACGACCGACCGGGACCTGGCCGACATCGAGGCTCACTATGCCGATCGCGGCGGAATCTTTTTCGTGTTGCTCGATGCCCGGACCGTGATCGGAACGGTGGCGCTGCGCCGGGAATCGCCCCGGGTCGGCGAGCTTTGCCGGATGTACCTGGCGGAGGAATACCGCGGCCAGGGTTTGGGCCGGCGCCTTTTTCATCACGTCCTGGCCGAAGCACGCCGGCGCGGATTCCAGGAGATCTTCCTGAAGACCGCCTCGGTTCTCACCACCGCCATCTCGCTCTACGAACGCGCCGGTTTCCGCCCCGCCCCGGACCAGGCAGCCGGCGGCAACTGCGATCGCGTGATGCGGATGAGACTGGACTGAACCCGGCCAGGTTCAATCCACCTTCACGCGCGTCGTGTAGAACGCCTGGGCCATGGCGTAGATCTCCTTGGGGTCGCTCTTCGCCAGGGCGTCGGTGGCCAGCTTTTTCGCGTCGCTCATTTTCATGGCGCGGATCAGATATTTCACCGCAGGCAGCAAGGAGGGGGACATGCTCAACTCGTCCACGCCGAGACCGAGCAGCAGGGGCGCAAAGATCGGATCGCCGGCCATTTCGCCGCAGACCGCGACCGGGAGACGGCGCCGGTGGGCATCGTCCACCACCGACTTGATCGTGCGCAGCACGGCCGGATGGGTCGGCTCGTAGAGGTGGGCGATGCGATCGTTGCCGCGGTCGATGGCCAGCAGGTATTGGATGAGATCGTTGGTGCCGATGCTGAAAAACTGGCAGTGGCGCGCCAGGAGGTCGGCGGTGGCCGCCGCGCTCGGGATCTCGATCATGCTGCCCACCTCCATCTTGTCGTCAAAATCCACCTTGCGCTTCCGGAGTTCGATCTTCGCCTCCGCCAGCAGCGCATTGGCGCGCGTCAATTCATCCACGCCGCTGATCATCGGATACATCAGGCGCACCCGGCCAAACGCGCTCGCCCGAAGGATGGCCCGCAATTGTTCTTTGAACAGCTCCGGGTGCTCGAGGCAAAGGCGGATCGCCCGGAAACCCAGGAACGGATTCGTCTCGTGGCGGAACAGCCCGGGGATGCCCTCCAACGGCTTGTCGCCGCCCAGGTCGAGCGTGCGGATGACCACGGGTTTGGGCGCGAAGGCCGCAACGACGGCCCGGTAGACCGCGAACTGCTCGTCTTCGCCGGGCAGCCGCGAGGAATTGAGATAGAGGTACTCCGTGCGAAAGAGTCCGACGCCCTCAGCTTGCGAGTCCCGGGCGGAGCCGTTCTCCTCCACCTTCTCCAGGTTGGCCAGCAGGACGACGTGCACGCCATCGAGCGTTTCCGACGGCAGGCGGCTGGCGGCCTGGAGCCGCGACTCGAAGGTCTTCTTCTCGGTCTGAATCCGGCCATAGCGGAACAGCGTCTGCTCGGTGGGATTGACGATGACGACGCCTTCATAGCCATCGACCAGCACCCGGTCGCCGTTGCTCACCCGCGTCGTCAGATCCCGGGCCCCGACCACGGCCGGAATCCTCAGCGAGCGCGCCACGATGACCGCATGGCTCGTCTTGCTGCCGGTGTCAGTGACGATGCCGATGGCCGCGCTCCGGTTGAGCCCGGCGGCATCGGAAGG
>DASRKV010000259.1:0-17287 GCA_035648795.1 Opitutaceae bacterium | reverse complement strand
CACTCCGTGCTAACTTTAGACTTGCGGGAGCGCGCGGGGTGACCATTGCTCGGGACACCCTATGAACGAGCGTCGGGTTACCCTTGCCGACATCGCACGCGAAGCGGGCGTGCACGTCACCACTGTCTCCCTCGCCCTGCGTAATCACCCCCGCCTGCCCGAGGCCACGCGACGCCGCTTGCAGGAACTCGCCCAACGCCGCGGTTACGTCCCCGACCCCTGGTTGCGCGCGCTCGTCGCGTATCGTGCCCAAATCGTCCCGCGTCGCAATCCCCCCACGCTGGCCTATGTCACTAATTGGAACACCCGCTGGGGCTGGAAGGATGTGATCGCCCATCCGGATTTCTTCGCGGGGGCGCTCGCCGAAGCGAAGGAGCTGGGATACAATCTGGAGCATTTCTGGCTGCGGGAGCCGGGACTGACGCACGGCCGGTTGAGCCGGATCCTCTACACGCGCGGCATCAACGGCGTCATCATCGCCTCGCACATGCGCGAAATCGACGTCGAGCTGCAGTTCGACTGGCAACATCTCAGCGGGGTCAAGATCGACTACTTTCCGCACAAGCCGGAATTGCACAACGTCACGAACAACCAGTGCGACATCGTCCGTCTGGCGATGCAGAAGGTCATTGCTGCCGGCTACCGGCGCATCGGGTTTGTGATGCACCGGGGCTGGGATCACTCCGTGGATCATCTCTGGACGGCCGGCTTTCTCTGCGAACAACAGAATCTCACCCCGCGGGAGCGGATTCCCGCGCACATCTTTCCGGGCCCGGTGCCGGTCGAACGCTGGTTCAAGGAGAGCCGGGCCGACGTGACCCCCGATCCGAAGCCGTTTGAAGACTGGCTGAAGAAACACCAGCCGGAGGTCGTCATCAGCAAGGGCTCGTTTGTCCTGCCGCAGTTGCAGCGGATGGGGCGGCGCATCCCCGGCGATGTCGCCTTCGTCGATGTCTTTCTCAACGATTTCAGCGGGCAGACCGCCGGTGTGCGTCAAAATCACCAGACGGTCGGCGCCCTCGCGGTCGAAATCCTCGCCGGCCAGTTGCAGCACAACAAATTCGGCGTGCCCGAGATTCCCACCACGACCTTTGTCGAGGGCACGTGGTTCGATGGGGCCTCCTGCCCGATGCCGCTCCGACCGGTGGAGGCCCACCTCGTCGGGGACAGCCGATGAAGCCCGATGTCCTCCGCCCTCGCCCGCCAGCCGGGTGCGGCACGGAGCAACCGGGAGCGGCGCGGGCTAACCTTTCAGCGCGCCGGCGGTGATGCCCTTGACCAGATGTTGCTGGAGGGCAACGTAGACGATCAGGATCGGGATCGTTACGAGCACCAGGCCGGCAAACAGCATCCCGTAGTCGGTGCGGTATTGCGAGGTGATGGCGAGATTTGCCAACCCGAGGGGCAAGGTGCGCGCGTGGCCGTCGCCGCCGTTCATGAGCAGAAAGGCAAAGAAGTATTCCTTCCAGATGCCGATGAACTGGAAGATCGCGACGGTGACGAGTCCGGGCTTCGCCAGCGGAAGCAGCACCCGCCAGAACGCCGAAAACTCGTTGCAGCCGTCGACCACCGCCGCCTCATACAGTGAACGCGGCAGGGACTTGAAGAAGCCGGAGAGGATGAAGACCGCGAACGGCAGGCCGTTGGCGGTATAGACGACAATCAATCCGCTGCGCGAATTGAGCAGGCCGAGTCCGCGCAGTTCAAAGAACAGCGGCACCATCGCCAGTTGCGCGGGAATGGTCAGGCCGGCCAGGAACAGCCAGAAGACCGCGCGACCGGCCGGATGGTAAAACCGGCTCAGCGCATATCCCGCCATGGCGCCGAGCAGCACGATCGCCGCGACGGACACCGTGGTGACCAGCGCGCTGTTCAAAAAATAGTCGCCGAACCGCGCCTCGCGCCAGGCCCGGCCGTAGTTCTCAAATTGCAGATGACCGGCCGCCGGCAACGCGAACGGCTCGCGGAAGATCGCGGCATCGGGCTTCAGGGACGAATAAGCCATCCAGACCATCGGGAAAACGACCCAGGCCGCGTAGCCGGCGAGCACCGCACCAACCAGGGCGCGGCTCACGCGGAATCGACGATGGGGGGGCACGGCGGTCATTCCGGGCTCTCCCGTTTCAGACCGCGCATCACCCCCGCGCTGGCCGTGAGCACCAGCAGGAACATGATCACCGCGATCGCCGCGGCGCGACCGATCTGGAATTCCTTGAACATCGACGTGATCATCAGCGTGCCGAGCGTGTGGCTGGCGCTGGCCGGATCCTGCGAAGTCAGCAGCCAGATCATCTCGAAGGCGTTGAGGCCGCTGATCACGAGGAAGACGGCGGAGATGATGATCACCTCCCAGATCAAAGGCAGGGTAATGGCGAGGAATTGGCGCCACGCCGAGGCCCCGTCGAGTTCCGCCGCTTCATACAGTTGCGGGTCGATCCCTTCCATGGCCGCCAGGTAAAGCACCAGGTTGAACCCGCAGGCCATCCAGAGATAGATGGGGATCAGGGCCGGATAGAGATGGTTCTGCGCCAGCCAGGGAAAACCGTCGAAGCCGCGCAGCCAGTCGATGTCCAACATCCGTCCCGCCGCCACCAGGCTGGCGTTGACGAGGCCGCCATGCGGCTCGTACGCGTTAAGCCAAAGCAACGTGGCGGCGATTCCTCCCAGCATGTTGGGAAACAGAAACACGACCCGGAACAGACCCGCGCCCCAGACGCCACGGTGGATCAGCACGGCGAACAGCAAGGCCAGCGGCACGACCACGGCCGCGGGCACCAGCATGAGGAAAAGGTTGTTCCGCAGCGCCAGCCAGAACACATCGCTTTCGAAAAGCAGCGATTTGAAATTGAACCACCCAGCCCACGTGCGCGGTCCGATGCCGTCCCACCGCAGAAAGGCCCAACTGAACGCCGCCAGGCCCGGCACCAGGACAAATCCGCCATAAAGCAGAAGCGCCGGCCCGACAAACCCCAGTCCGACCGAAGTACGCAACCGGGCGAATGCCGAACCTCCGTCACCTGCCGGCTGCGCGCTGAGGTGCGGGCCCGGGTCCACGCGGCGCCGCCGGCTGACCGCCAGCCATACCGCCGTGCCTCCGACCAACAGCAGCAGCAGCGTGCCGGCGAACCGATGCCGATATTCCAGCCGGTCGGGATTGACCGCGCGGGCGCGGTCCTGTCCGGCGGCGGCTTCCATCCGTTCGGCGAATTGTTGCGGCGTGATCCGTCCCGTCATCAGGGCCATCCGGCCGTCGGTCAACGCCTGCCGGACGGCCGGCGGCTCGAGCATCACCTGAGGCATGTTGTAGGCCTCTTTCGCCCGCGCGATCAACGCCGCAGTGGCCTGCATCCGGGCGGAAAACGCCGCCAGCGGAACGCCGCGCACCGCCACCGGGCCGTCGACCTGGCGCACGAAAGCCTCCGCGCGTTCGCGTGAAGTCAGGAAGCGCAGGAAATCCACGGTCGCGCGTTCGCGTTGCGGATCCCCGGTGGCGAAGACAAAGAAGCTGTCGCTTCCGGTCTGTATGGTGGTCGGATCCGCGACGCCTTCGGGGAACACCGGGAAATTCATCACGCCGAGTTCAAAATCATCCGGAATTTTCCCGGCCATTTCCTGGATCATCCACGAGCCGGACACGGTCATCGCCGCGCGCCCCTCGAGGAACGCCAGTTGCGCCGCGGTATGCGTGGCGCCTTCCCATCCGCGCAGGGTATATTGCTGCGCGATCTTCTGGAGCAGCGCCGCGCTGCGGAGGTAATGGGGATTGAGCCTTGCGCCCGGCCGGAGATCGTTGAGCTGCTTCCATCCTTCCGGCCCGCCAAGGTCATAGTAAGCTGCGCGGAGAAAAGCGTCCGGATAATTTCCGTAGATGCCCGTCAGGCTCAGGGGCGCGAGGCGGGCGGCGCGGATCCGATCGCAGAGGGCGAAGAATTCGTCCCAGGTGCGGGCCGGCGTCCAGCCGTGTTCCCGGAACAGCCGTTGATTATAGAAAATCGTCCAGCACGCATAGCTCAGCGGCACGCCGTAGACCCGCCCGTTGACGCGCCAGGAATCAAGCGCCCCCGGAAGGAAGGTGTCGCCCCACCGGGCATCGGCCTCCCAATTGGGACCCGTCAGATCCGCGGTGAGGTCCCGCACCTTGCCGGCATGGATGAGGACGGGCCAGAGCAAGTAAGGGGCGAAGGCGGCGTCCGGGTAATCGCCGCCCATGATGCGCACACGCACTTTGTCCTCGATCCGCGGATCCCCGTACAGGTTCACCCTGATCCCGGGCCGGAGCTGCTCGAACTGCCGGGCCGTCTCCTCGTAGAAGGCGGTGCCATAACCCCCCGAACGTATCGGAATCTCGATCTCGACGGGCGCGACGCCCCGGGCGACAGGTGTGGCACCACCGGCGGCGGACAGGCATGCCAGCGCGGCAAAAATAGCCCCGATTTTTTTCAAACCGTTCGATCTATGGAGCATTTTCGCGGTCTGGCGCGATTCATTTCGGTCGCCGGGCGAAAGTGCCGCGGGCAGCCTGCCCGCCGTCTCGTCGGCCATTGCCTTGGCGGCGGACGTCTCCGGCGAAGGCCGCGTCTCGCCCGTGACGGGAGGAAATCCCTGATCGGGCCAAACTCCCGCGATGGGCAAAAGGTGCCTGCCACCGTGGACGACCGACAACTTGGAGACGCGGGCCATCCGTCGTCGCGGTGATTTGCGGTCTTGCTGAACCAATGGAGAAGGGAGTATACGTCAGCGACACTGGCTGTTATCCGTGGTCGCCACGACCAGTCCCGGTGTCATCCGAGACCATGTACCAAGTGACTTTTTCCGAGCAGAGCATGCGCGAGCTGAACAGACTGGACAAGCGCGCGCAGATGGCGGTGATTGACCCCATCAGCCGCCTGACGCCGGAGGATCTCGCCAACCCGCGCGAGCCTCTCGGGCATTTCTCCCGCGGCGGCAAAATGTTCTACCGGCTCCGCTCCGGTGACTTCCGGTTCTATTTCGAAATGACCGGGGACAAGCTGCATACGCATTACATCCTGCACAAAGACTCCCTGGAGGACTTCCTCTTCCGCACGAAGCTCCCGGTATCAGAACAGCAGTTGTTCGAACAGCACTCCAAGTTCTGGAAATATCTGGAGAGTCTAACCGCAGGGAAAAAATAACCCTGCTGGCAATGGCCGCGATTGTTCGCCCGGATCCGCTTCTTCCCATGCCCGACCTCGAATCGCGCGAGAATCCTTATAACGTCACTCAGGCGAGCCGGATCTATTTCCTGCCCAATCTGATGACTGCGGGAAACCTGTTTTGTGGGTTTGTCGCGGTGATCAAGTGCATCCAGGCCCGCCTGGAGGCGATCGCGCCGGGGACGTATGCGCATTCGCCGGCCCAGCTCTATACGGACGCCGTCTGGTTTATTCTGGCGGCGGTGATTTTCGACTCGCTTGACGGGCGGCTCGCGCGCCTGGGCGGGCGGGAGTCGTTGTTTGGCGCAGAATTTGACTCCCTCGCGGATGTCGTGTCCTTCGGCATCGCGCCGGCCTTGATGATGTTTTTCCTGATCCTTTCGCCGACCCAGGGCTATCCGGTGTTTCGCCAGATCGGTTGGTTCATCGGCTTCATCTACCTGCTCTGCGCCGCCGTACGCCTTGCCCGATTCAACGTCATTACCAACCCGCTTCTTCACAAGCCCAAGGACAGCAGCAAGGACTTTGTCGGTCTCCCAGTTCCCGCCGCGGCAGGAACCGTGGTTTCGCTGGTCCTGCTGCTTTTGCACTTGTCCGAAGACAATCTGGTGTTTCACAAGCTCGCGCTCGCTTTGCCGGTGCTGCTTCTCATGATCGCCGTGCTCATGGTCAGCACGATTCGTTATCCGAGCTTCAAACAAGTCGACTGGCAGACCAAGACGCGCTTTCGCACCTTTGTGGTGATCATCATCATCGCCGGCTCCATTTTCTGGCTGCAAGAGGTGGCGTTCATCTCGCTTTTTCTCGCTTACATCTTCTATGGCGTCATCCGCCATATCCGCCGGGTCCAGCTTATTTCCCGCCTCCGACTCCAGCGGAAACAACTCGTGAGGAAGCCCCCTACTGCGAACCAATAACCTTGGCTTACGACCCGACCTGTGAATAAGCCCCCTGTTAACGTTCTCTTATTGGACGCTTGTCCACCACCGACCGTCTTTTCCGCCATCAAGTGAGAATTCCCGTCTTTTCCCCAGTTATTGGGCAAATTCACCGCACATAATAAGATGGAATAATTCCTTATTGAACCCAGCTCCGAATATCCTTTGTTAGTAACGCAACATTCCGCCCCTCTCCCCTCATGAAGTTCAAAATCAACCGCGACCATTTCAGCAACGGTTTGCAGCAGGTCCTCAACGTTGTCGGTTCCAAGGCGACGATGCCGATTCTCAGCAATGTTTTGATCGAGGCTGAGAAAGACAACATCTCGCTGACGACAACGAACCTGGACCTGGGCACACGGTGCAAAATCAAGGCGGAAGTGAAAGAGCCGGGTTCGGTGACGCTTCCGGTCAAGCGACTGGCCACGATCATCCGCGAGCTGCCGAACATTGATGTCTTGATCGAGGCAGCTCCCAATCATCAGGTTAAACTGACTTCAGGCGGTTCACAATTTCGGATCATGGGCATCGGCAAGGAGGAATTTCCTCCGCTGCCGGATTTCACGGAAGACAAATCCTTTTCGTTGGAGCAATCAGAGTTGGGCAACATGCTGAGGAGCGTGGCGTATGCCCAGTCGGCGGACGAAACCCGCTACATCCTCAATGGTGTTTATTTCAACTTTCGGGATGGCAAACTCTCCCTGGTTGCCACCGACGGCCGCCGGCTGGCGCTGGTCAGCAAAGAGCTTGAATTCCCGGCGGCAAACGCAGGCAGCATTATTCTGCCAGCCAAGACAGTTGCCGAATTGCTGCGGCTGCTGGACAAAGGCGCCAAGCTGAAGATCTCGTTCAACGAACGGCGCGCGTCTTTCCAGATTGCCACGGAGAAGGATACCAGCGGTCTGATCGAAAATATCTACCTGTTCTCCAAGGTCGTTGAGGGCAACTATCCCAATTATCAGCAGGTGATTCCAAAGGAAACGCACCAACGCATCAGGTTGGAGCGCGAACTCTTCCTCCAGTGCGTTCACCGGGCCGCGCTCGTTTGCAGCGAGAAATCCAATTCCGTCAAGATCAAGCTCAGCAGCAATCTGTTGGAGATCACCGCCTCGAGCCCCGACTTTGGGGAAGCGCACGAAGCGATGGCAATTTCTTACAGTGGTCCGGATCTGCAGGTGGCGTTCAACCCCCAGTTCATGCTCGACCCGTTGCGGGCGCTCACAAAGGACGAGGTCTTCTTCGAGGTGAAGGATGAAGTCAGTCCGGGTGTCTTCAAGACCCTCGAAAGCTTCATTTGCGTGATCATGCCGGTGCGCCTAAGCTAAACGCGGCTGATCGGAGCCGCCGGGCGATAAGGCCCGACATCTGCCGGTCGCCCCGCCTGCCTTCGTGGAATTCGATCCTATTTATCTGCTTCTGGTCACGGCAATTGCCTCGCTGGTGTTGTTTTCGCTCAACCAGCGGCTGGCTTCGCCCGTGATCGCGATTTTCGTACGGTGGCTGCGCTGGCTGTTGTTCGCTTTCGGCGGCGCGTTCCTGGTGATCGAGTGGGACTGGAGCACGCGGCCTTTCTGGGTGCTCGCGATCGTCCTGTTCCTGGTCTGGTTCTTGTTGGAAACCGCCTACAACTGGGTGGCGATCACCGCGCTGAGCGAGAGCCCCCTGCCGTTGTTTCCGCGGTATATCGCCAACGCCAGCGGCGAAGAGTGGCCGACGCACGCACGCCTGCTGAAGGTCCGGGAATGGCTGCGGGCGCAACACTACACCCAGGTGCAGTCGCTCAAGGCGGAAATCGGCGGCGGCATCTATTTACGGCTGTCCGTCTATCAAGACCCTGAGGCGCACACGCGCATCCAGGTCACGTTCGTGCCCCAGGCCAACGGCGCCATCTCCGTGTGCAGCACGCTCAGCTCCCGGACCGTCGACGGCATGCGCTATATCACCGATAATCTCTACCTGCCGTTCGGCGGATTCTATCCCGAGAACTGGCTGGTGGAGCGAAGCCCGTGGCGGCGGAGTCTTCCCAGCCTGCGCGCGCGACACGAAAAACGCCTGGCGGTGGCCGGCGATCAGCTCGTGCCCTGGACGGTCGAGCCCGTGGAAGACCTCAACCAGCAGCAATTCGAGCTCGAACGCCTCAACACGGAACTCGGTTTTCTGTTTCCGCATTTCCAGCGGGAGGAATACGGCAAGATGACATACGAAGGACGGTTCCGCGTCTGGCTCGAAGTGTGGATGCTCGATTACTTTGGCCGGCCGACGCACTACCAGTAGTCAACCTCCGATATAGCTCATTTCGACCTTCAGGCGGGTCTCGTGGCGGGCCAGGAGCTCGGCCCGCTCATCCGAATAGCGGTCCAACCGCCCGCCCCAGACGCGACCGAGGTACGCCAGCAGCTCGTCATCCGTCGCGCCGGCGCGCAGGGCGCCCAAAACGTCCCACCCGGCGGAGGCAAAAAGGCAGGTGTAGAGTTTTCCATCCGCGGACAGGCGCGCGCGATTGCAGTCGCGGCAGAACGGTTCCGTGACGCTGCTGATCAGGCCGATTTCCCCCGCGCCATCCCGGTACCGGTAGCGGGCCGCGACTTCGCCGCGATAGGCGGGCCCGCAGGGCTCAAGCGGCCATTGGGCCGACAACCGCGCGACGATTTCTTGCGCCGGCAGGACCAGGTCGCGGCACCAGCCGTTGTGGTTCCCGACGTCCATGAATTCGATGAAGCGCAAGGTAAACCGGTGTTCGCGCGCCCAGGCGGCCATCGCGAGAATATCGCCGTCGTTGACGCCGCGCTGCACGACCATGTTGATTTTGATCGGGAAACCGAGTCCGGCCGCCGCCGCGATGCCCTCCAGCACGCGTTCGATCCGCACGGCTTTCCCCCCGCCGCTCATCCGGGCGAAAGTCCGGGCATCGAGGCTGTCCAGACTGACATTGATGCGGTCGAGTCCGGCCTCGCGCAGGGCGGACGCGCGGCCGGCCAGCAGCCAGCCATTGGTCGTCAATGCCACCTCGCTTACCCGCAGGTCGCGTTTGAGAAGGTGGATCAAGTCCGCCACGTCGGGCCGCAACAGCGGTTCACCACCCGTGATGCGCACCTTTTCCACGCCGAGGCGGACGAATTGCCGGACGATGCGGTGAAGCTCAGCCAACGACATGACCTGCGCCGCCTCGAGGAAGGCGTGATCGGGGCCGAAGACCTCCGCCGGCATGCAATACGGGCAGCGGAAGTTACAGCGGTCGGTCACCGAGATGCGGAGATCCCGGAGCGGCCGGCCGGATTGATCGCGGAGGTCCGACATGAGGAGAAAGAGGGTAACGCAAAGGCCCGGAAGCGCAAAGACGCGAACCAAAAGAGGATTTGCTGCGCCGCATCTCCCGATTGCAGCGATCCGGCATGGAGGACCGGCACCGGGAGATGCACCCAAGAATATCGGAGCTTCTGAAACAATGATGGATGCGGGCCAAGGATGTGCTAGCGTTCGCTCATGCTGCCGGTGGCTGAAGCGGAAAAACAAGTGCTCGCGGCCGTAAGGGTGTTGCCGGCCGAGGACTGCCCGCTCGCCGACGCGCATGGCCGCGTGTTGCGCCAGGTGCTGGTGGCCGACCGCGACCTTCCGCCGTTTGACCGCGTGGCGATGGACGGTTTTGCGCTCCGGTACGATTTGTGGGAGGCGGGGATCCGGCGGTTCCGGGTCGCGGGCGTGCAGGCCGCCGGTACGATTGCGCGGCCGCTTCCGGCAGCGGACGCCTGCATCGAGGTCATGACGGGCGCCGTGCTGCCGGCGGGCGCCGACGTCGTGGTGCCGGTCGAGGATGTCACGCGGAAAGACGGATTCATTCAGGCGACGGCCGAGGCACGTGTGGCGCCCGGCCAGGCGATTCATCGGCGCGGTTCGGACCATCTCGCCGGCGCGGTCATCGTCCACCCGGGGGTGCGGCTGGGCGGGCGGGAGATCGCCGTGGCGGCCGCCTGTGGCTACGCGCACTTGACGGTGACCCTGCAACCCAAGATCGCGGTGGTGGCGACGGGCGACGAGTTGGTGGAGGTTAGTTCGGTGGTCGCACGCCATCAGATCCGCCGGTCCAACGATTATGCGTTGCGCGCCGCGCTGATCGCGGGCGGACAGCGCCACGTGGACCGGTACCACCTGCACGACATGCGGCGTGAAATCGAGCATCGCCTGTGGCACATTGTGGCGGAGTACGATGTGGTGCTGATCAGCGGCGGGGTCTCGAAAGGGAAATTCGATTTTCTCCCGCGCGTGCTCGATGACCTCGGCGTCAGGAAGCTCTTTCAAGGAGTGGCCCAGCGTCCCGGCGGCCCGTTTTGGTTCGGTCTCAGCCCGCGACATACCCCGATCTTTGCCCTGCCGGGAAACCCGGCCTCCTCCTATATTTGTCTGCACCGCTACGTGCTGCCGGCGCTGGCACAAATGGCCGGCTTGCCTCCGGCCACGCCGCAGTTCGCCGGGCTCACGGAGGCCGTGAAACTGCCACACGAGCTGGCGGGCTTTGTGCCGGCCCGGATCGCCCAGGATTTGCATGGCGGGAACCTCGCGCAGCCTGCCCCGCTCAACACCTCGGGAGATTTTGCGGGTCTGACGGGGACCAGTGGTTTCGTCGAGCTGCCGGCGGGCCAGCGCGAGTTCCCCGCGGGCGCATGCGTCCGGTTTTGGCCGTGGATCTAGGCCGCGCCTGTTACCGTCCCAGCCGTTGCCACGTCGGCGATGCCCCCTCCGCCGCGGGCGCGACAGAATCATTTTGCGCCCGGCGGGCTTTGGGTAACATTAGCCCGCATGCTCTCCCATGTGGACGCCAGAAACCGGCCGACCATGGTCGATGTCGGCGACAAGGCGGTGACGAAACGCTCCGCGCATGCGGTGGCCGTCGTGACCTTGCCCGCCGGGTTGGCGCGCCAGCTCGACGCGGGTGACCTTGTGACCGCCAAGGGTCCCGTCTTTGCGACGGCGATCCTGGCGGGCGTGATGGCGGCCAAGAAGACCGGTGAACTCATTCCGCTCTGCCACCCGCTGCCGCTCGAGGACTGCCAGATCGAAATCGAACTCCCGCCCGGCGGACAGGACGCCACGATCCATTGCCGCGTCCAGACGCATGCCAAAACCGGTGTGGAAATGGAAGCGTTGACCGGCGCCAGCGTGGCGGCGCTGACGGTCTACGACATGGTGAAGGCAGTCGCCCCCGGAATGGTGATCCGGGAGATAAGCCTCCGGGAGAAAACCGGCGGCAAGACGGATTACCGGGCGCCGTGAAAACCGTGCGCGTCCAGTATTTCGCCGCGCTGCGGGAACAGGCGGGCTGCGGGGAGGAGTCGGTCGCCACCACCGCGGCGACTCCGGCGGCCCTCTACCACGAGCTCAAGAGTCGCCACGGTTTCACGTTTCCCGCCGGGCAATTGCGGGTCGCCCTCGATGGTGATTTTTCCCGCTGGAGCGCGCCACTGGCCGACGGCGCCACGGTGGTCTTCATTCCGCCTATTGCCGGAGGTTAGGTTGCGATCATGTTCCGTCTTTCACGCACGCCGCTCCATCCGGATACCCTGAGGCGCCGCCTCCTTGGAAAAGGCGCCGGCGGCTTTGTTTCCTTCGAAGGGCGGGTGCGCGGTCGCAATCAAGGCCGCGCGGTGCGCTTGCTCGAATACGAAGCCTACGGCCAACTCGCCGAGAAGGAAGGCAGGCGGGTGGTGGCGGAGGCGGAGAAAAAGTTCAGCTTGCGCGCGGCCGCGTGTGTCCACCGGGTCGGCCGCCTCCGCGTCGGAGAAGTTGCCGTGTGGGCCGGCGTGTTGGCGGAACACCGGGCCGCAGCCTTTGACGCCTGTCGGTACATCATCGACGAGGTGAAAGCACGCGTTCCGATCTGGAAAAAGGAACACTACGCGCACGGTCCGGCGGAGTGGATCGCGCCGGCGATACCGGAAGCGGCGAAACCACGAGCGGCAAGAAAGAGTAAAGCTCGCCGGAACTGAGATTTCGACTCGCCACCAGGCGGCAAACGCCTAGCTTCCAGCGGCATGCTGGTCTTCGCTGCTGGGGCTTGGGAAAAATTACGGCAGGTGCCGTCGAAGGATCTGGCCAATCTCGGGCTGGCCATCCTGATCCTGGTTGTCGCGATCTTCTTGATCAAGCGGGCCGCGAAGATGAACCGGATCATTGTCATCATCATCGGCGGGATGACCATGGCCGTGGTCGCGCTGACCTGGGTCTACCACCGCAGCGAACCGAAGTTCCTCAGTCCGATGGTGGATAAGATCGCACCGTTTTTTCCGTCCGCGCCGCCGCCGCTCGCCAGCCGGCCGGATGCGAGCGATCCGTACGCGACGAAGAAGCCGGGGGCGCCGGCGGCACCGTCCGCGCCGGCCAAGCCCGCCAAGCCGGCAACCCCTCCCCCGCCGAGGAGTTATTAGTGGGGCGGGTGCAATCGTTCAGGAACCCGGGTCGGCCGATTGGGACAATTCTGGTTGGAATTTGACCGGTTGGTTGGCCAAATACTCCATCGCCTATGCCAAAACCTCATTCAGACGTCGGACTCATCGGTCTGGCTGTAATGGGTCAGAACCTGGCCCTCAATATCGCCGACCATGGATTTCAGCTCTCGGTCTACAACCGGACGACGGAGAAGACCACAAAGTTTGTCGCGGAAAATCCCAACACTCCGGGCGGCCTCGTCGGGACGACGACGCTCCAGGAATTCGTGCAATCCGTCTCCACGCCTCGCAAGGTCATCCTGCTGGTCCAGGCGGGCGCACCAACGGACGCGGTGATCGACAGTCTTGTGCCATTGCTCCAGGCCGGAGACATCATCGTCGACGGCGGCAACGCAAAATGGACCGACACGATTCGTCGCGGAAAGGCCCTGCGGGGGAAGGGGCTGCGTTTCATCGGCTCGGGTGTGTCGGGTGGCGAGACGGGCGCCCGCTTCGGTCCCGCGCTGATGCCGGGGGGCGATGCCGGCGCCTACAAGGAATTAGAACCGGTCTGGAATGCGATCGCCGCGAAAGTGGATGCCAAGACCGGCCGTCCGCTCGCTGGAGGCAAGCCCGGCCAGCCGGTGGTGGGTGGCGTGCCCTGCGCCACCTACGTCGGTCCTGATGGAGCCGGCCACTATGTGAAGATGATCCACAACGGGATCGAATATGGCGACATGCAGATGATCTGCGAGGCCTACGATCTCATGCGCGGCCTCCTTGGTTTGAAGGCAGCGGACATCGGCGAGGTTTTTGCCCAATGGAATAAAGGTTCGCTGGATTCCTACCTCATCGAGATCACGGCCGACATCCTGCAGCAAAAGGACCCGGTGACGAAAAGGAAGGCTCTGGTGGACGTCGTTCTCGACACTGCCGGCCAGAAGGGCACCGGCAAGTGGACCAGCATTAACGCGCTCGATATGGGCGTTCCGGCCCCGACCGTGGCCGAGGCGGTCTTCGCCCGCTGCCTTTCCGCGATCAAAGAAGAGCGGGTGGCGGCCTCCAAGATTCTCAAAGGTCCGGGAACGAAGAAATACCCCGGGGCAAAGAAGGCGCTCCTCCAAGCCATCCACGATGCGCTCTACTGCTCCAAGATCTGTTCCTACGCGCAGGGTTTCCAGCTCATGCGGGAAGCCCAGAAGGAGTACCGGTGGACGCTCAACTTCGGCTCGATCGCGCAAATCTGGCGGGGAGGCTGTATCATCCGCGCGGTGTTCCTGCAGAAAATCACCGAGGCCTATGCGCGGAACCCCCGGCTGGCCAACCTCCTGCTCGATCCCTACTTCAACAAGATCGTCAGGAATGCGCAGACCAACTGGCGCAAGGTCGTGGCGCTGGCCGCACAGTACGGCATCCCGGCGCCGACGTTCAGCTCCGCCTTGAATTATTACGACGGCTATCGCGCGGCCCGACTGCCGGCCAACCTCCTGCAAGCCCAGCGCGATTATTTTGGCGCCCACACCTACGAGCGGGTCGACCAGCCGCGAGGCAAATTCTTTCATCTCGACTGGCCGGCGCCGGACCGGCCCCAGATCGAGGCATAGTCGCAATCCGGACAGCTTCGCCCTCCGGGCTCAACGTCCCGGGCGCGTCGGGGGGATGGCCGCATCTCCTCCCGGACCACCCAGTTTCGGGCCGGCCAAGGTCGATGGGCGGAGGCGGCTGACCCGGCATTTCTCCGCGCTCCAGATGCCTTCAAGCCGGGCGTAGTCCTGGTCCTTCGATCCGGTCACGATACAGTAGTCGAACTCCGCCCACTGTTCGATCTCGTAGAGTGCGGTCTTCGTGCGCCGTTCAATCTGCTCCGGCGAGTCCTGGCCCCGCGTCAGCAGGCGGTCATGGATCGTCTGCAGATCCGGCGGCATGATGAACACGGTGACGAGGCGTCCGCGCATGGCCGGACGGTCCGCGAAAGCCTGGCGGTAAGCCTGCGCCCCGTGCACATCGACGTTGACCACCAGGTCGGTGCCGTGCGCGAGACGATCGAAAATCGCGTTCTTTTTCGTGGCGTAGCGCCAGACGTGCACCTGCGCCCACTCGAGGAACTCATCCCTCGCCAGCGCCTCATCGAATTCCGCGTCGCTCAGGAAGAAATAATCCACGCCGTGTCGCTCCTGCTCCCGGGGGGACCGGGTCGTGCAGGTGACGATGCGTTCGATCCCCGGGTGGCTGCCGACGAGCCGTTCGCTCAGGGTGGTCTTGCCGGTGCCGGTGGGCCCACAGATGATCAGCAACAGGCCGTGAAATTCTTTCGGCAGGGGTATCATGGCGGACCGCGGTGGATCAATAGGTGAACGCCACCACCATGAGCACTAATCCGTAGGCGAGCAATCCTCCACCCAGGGCGCGGGCGCGCGCCGGGCGGGCAAACAACCACTGGAAAAAATCGCGCAACCGGTAGGGCAGCGCGGCCAGATACAGCGCGGCGACGATCGCGACAAAAACGAAGGTCACCATGAAAAGACGCCGCGGGATGTCATATTGCATGAAGGCGGCATGGAGCAAGGGCCACGCCGCCAGCAGGACGAGAATGCTGAGTCCGCGCACCGCCAGAAAGTCGGGGACATATTTCATCGAGAGCACGCCCAGCGCGGCAAATCCGATGACCCAGGGCACGTTGGAGCTGCCGAAAATACGATCGGCCTCCCCCATGTTCGCCACGAGGACGAGAAACCAGAGCACGCCGCCGCCGAACAGCACCAGCGAGGCGGCGTGCGACCGCGGCAGCGCCTTGAGCGTGGCGACAACCAGCGGAAGATTGAGCAACAGGAGGGAGCCGAGGACGGCGAGAAACAGACCCGGGAGCAGCGTGGCGAGAAAAAGTGACATAAAGGCGGATCTTTCCTCTTTCTCTTCCTCCTTCTCGTCAATCCCCGGATTTATAGACTGCCGGTTCCTCGCGGGCCCGGTGAACGCCGTAGAAGCCTGCTTGCGGGAGATGATTGGAGCCACGCACGGTCAAGAAATCGCCTGCGAGCAGGCTCCTACACCTGCATGATTCCGGCTCAGACCAGCGCGCCGTACAAGACGCTGGACGTGGCGCGATCAATGCGGACCGGCGCCAATTTTCCGATCAGGCGCGGGCTGCCGTCAAAATGCACCGTGCGGTTGCCGCGGGTGCGGCCCGCGTAACGCAGCCCTTTCTTGTCCGGCCCCTCGGCCAGGACCTCCTGGATGGTGCCCACGAGCGCCTGATTCCGGCGCCGGGAGTTCTGCTCGAGCAACCGGAGCAGGATCTGGTTGCGCGCTTCCTTGGTTTCCTCCGGCACCTGGCCCGCCAGGACGGCCGCGGGCGTGCCGGTGCGAATGGAGTACTTGAAAATATAAGCCATGTCGTAATCCACGGCCGCGAAGAGCTCGCGGGTTTGCGCGAAGTCCTCCTCGGTCTCGCCGGGAAAACCGACAATGACATCGGTCGAGAAATGCATCTCCGGACAGACCCGGCGCAGATCGTGGACGATCTCCTGGTAGCGCTCGCCGGTGTAGGGCCGGTGCATGGCGCGGAGAATGCGATTGCTGCCCGACTGCAACGGCAGGTGCACGTAGGCCCCCAGTTTGGGCAGCCGGCCGTACGCCTCGACGAGATCGCGTTTGAATCCCAGCGGATGCGGCGACGTAAAGCGGATGCGCGCGAGCCCCTCAATCGCATGCAGGCGCTCGAGCAGTTGGACAAACGGCGTGAGACCGCCGGCCGGCGCAAAGTCGTGCCGGCCGTAGCTGGTGACAATCTGGCCGAGGAGCGTGATCTCGCGCACGCCGCGATCCACCAGGCCGCGGCATTCGGCGACAATATCGTCCATCGGCCGCGAGCGCTCGTCCCCACGCGTCTTGGGCACGATGCAGAAGGTGCACGCCATGTTGCAGCCCTGCTGGATGGAGACGAACGCGGTGACCTGGCGGTCGCCGAGCATATGATCGCGGATGGTGTTCTGCGAACCGGTTTCCTCGGCCACATCCACGATCGTCTCCCCGACGGGGATGCCGGCCTCGCGGGCCGCCCGCAGGTTGTCGAGGTAATCGGGAATCAGATGAAACTTCTGGGTGCCGACGATCAGGTCGACATCCGGCAGTTGGTCGAGCAGGGCGGCGCCGCGGTTTTGAGCCATGCAGCCCAGGATTCCCAGCACGAAGCGCGGCTCGTGCCGCTTCCGGGCGGCCATGTGACCGGCTTTGCCGATGGCCTTCTGCTCGGCGAGATCGCGCACGCTGCAGGTGTTGAGCAACATGATGTCGCAGTCGTCTTCCCGGCCGACGATGCGATAACCCCGCGCGCGCAGCATGGCCGCGACCGCCTCGCTGTCGCGTTCGTTCATTTGGCAGCCGTAGGTTTTGAGGTAGACCCGGTTCATGCTTCGTAGCGTCAATCCCGCCGCGCGAGAGAATATCCGGGCGGGGACCGCAGCTAAGTACCCGCGCGCGCCGGCGGGTCAAACGCGAAACACAGGCATTGGTCCGACTTCCGGATTGTCAGCCCGGCGCGGCCAGCGCAGCCGGCGCAGCGTATTTGTCCATGAAGAGGTTATCCCGCCTCCTGATCATCCCGTTGATTTTCCTTGGGGTCGCCGGGTTTCTGTTGAGCGGCTGCGGCCTGCTCGGCGGACTCTACCGGAATCTCAAAACCGAACTCGATTTTTTCCGCGAGCGCATCAAATCGGCGCCGGGTGAAGTGCAGGTCGAGCACCGGCCAGGTTATTCC
>DASRKV010000258.1:0-11165 GCA_035648795.1 Opitutaceae bacterium | reverse complement strand
TCTTCGCTTCGGCGGCGGCCGCTTTTTCGGCCCGCCTGGTCTCGCGAGTCGCCTTCCGTTCGGCGCGGGCCTTGTCGTCGTCCGCCTTTCTCGCCGCCCGTTCGTCCGGGTTGAGCTTGCCGTCCTTGTTGACATCATAGCGGGCCAAGTCCGCGGCGCGTTTGGCCTCCCGGGCGGTTTGTTGTTTTTCCTTATCGGCCTGCCACGCGGCCTTCTCGGATTCATCCAACACGCCATCGTGGTTGGCGTCGTATTTCTTCAGGACCGCGGCGGAAACTTCTTCCTCCACGGCGGCGCGGGCCGAGACGGAGACGAGCGGCAGCCCCAGCAGGGCCACCGCGCAGAACAGATATGCACAGGGGGTGTTTTTCATAAACGAGAAAATCCGTGCGCGTCAGGACGGCGCGCTGCAAGCGCTTTTTTTCCGCCTGGACGATGACCGCCGCCAGACTGCCGGCAGGCCGCGCGCCCCTGCCCCCAACCGGCCGGCCAATCCGGCAATATCGTTCTCGTTCTCCTGCGCTAATTGAGTCTTACGGGATGAAGTGACGGTGGTGGCGCGCGTTGTCACTCCCTCGACAGGCTCGGAACCCTGAGCGAAGTCGAACGGGCAACGCGCCCGAGGCGTCTTGAGGACAAGCCGCTCCACCTCTATCCGTCACTACTCAGCGTAAACCTCAATTATCGTTCTCGTAATCAGTGCCGTTCTCCTGCGCTCCGATGGACATCCGGGCAGGGAAAGAGCGAGATTAAGATCAGGAGCAGGCGAACGATCAGTTATCGCCTCACGAAGTCACGTACTCGTCGGCCTGGCCCATCGCCTGGCGCAACGTGGTGAGCGCCACGTTGTAGCCATAATACGCCTGCAGCTGGTCCAGCCGCGCCTGCGTCAGCGCCACCTGGCTGGTGAGAACGTCCAGTTGGGTGGCCGTGCCGGCTCCATAGCGGACGTTGGCGAGGCGGAGCGCCTCCTGAGCCTGCTCGACCGTCTTGCCGGACGCCTGCACGAGCTCCCAAGCTTCCACCAACGAGGAATAGGCCTGGCGCACCTGCACGTCCACTGAGAGCATGGTCTCCGCCAGCGAAAGCTTCGCCTGCTCCAATTGCGAACGGGCTTGCACGACCCGACCCGCCGTCGCGCGGCCGTCAAAGATGTTCCACTGCGCCTGAACGCCGCCGGTCCACCCTTGCAGGCGGTCACTCCACACCCCGGAACTCGGATTGCGCAGCCACAGATAGCCGCCCACGAGGTCGACCTCCGGCAGGTAGCCGGCGCGGCTGGTCTTGATGTTCTGTTCGCCGGCTTGCTCGAGGCGGGCGAGTTGCTGCAACTCGGGGCGCTTGGCATGGGCCGCCTCCAGCGCATCGGTCAGTTCGATTTTTGCCGGCTCCCCGACCGCGAGGCTGCCCACGAATTCGGGGACTTTGGCGGCATCCGCTCCGCGGGCGGCGGAGACGAAACCGAGCACCTGCCGCAGTTGCTCGATGGCAATCCGGTAGTCATTGCGCGCCTGGATGAGCGGCGGCTGTCCGTTGGCCAAGGCCACCTGCGCGCGCAGGACGTCGAAATTGGACGTGCTGCCGGCGTTGAACCGGCTTTGCGCATCCTGCAACTGCTTCCCGAACAGGCGCACATTTTCCTCCTGCACCGTGATCTTCTCCTTCGCCAGGAGCACGGTGTAAAACTGCGTCCGCACCGCCAACAACTGCTGGTTGATGATCCCCTCCAGCTCGAGTTCCGCCGCCTCGCGGGTCAGCCGCGCGCCCCGGACTGAAGCCATCACCCCGCCGCCGGCAAACAGCACCTGGCGCGCCTCCAGCGCGATGTTCCAGGTGTTCGCGGTCGGAGGGAAAGTTTGGGAGACCTGCGTGGAATTGCCCGTGTAATTCCCATTGGCGCTGACGTTCGGGATCTCCCGCGCCCGCACCTGGATTTCCACGCCCGCTTGCTGCCGGATGCGCTCCCGCGCCTCGCGGATCGGGAAATTGTTCTCCAGCGCGAACGCGACCGCGGTTTTGAGATCGAGCGTGGCGGGCATTGGCTGCGGGGAATTCGAAGCGGCGGGCAACGCCGCGACTGCCGCGAGGCCCGAAAGAGCGATGCGGGCAGCCCACCGGCCGAATCGAGGGAAGGACGTGAGTTTCATGGTCTACTTGGCTACCGGTTCCGCCACGGCGAGTGCGCCCTCAGCTTCGCGGGCCGTTTCCCTGGCGCGCACCCGGGCATGATCCTTGGCGAAGAGCACGTAGATTGCCGGGACCATGAAGAGCGTGAAGATTGTGCCAATCGTCATGCCGCCCACCAGCACGAGGCCGATCGAGTTTCGCGCGGCCGCCCCGGCGCCCGTCACCAGCGTCAGCGGGAAATGCCCCGCAACCGTGGCGGCACTGGTCATAAGGATTGGGCGAAAGCGCGTCAGCGCCGCCTCATGCACCGCCGCGAGCTTGGACCGCCCCTGCTCCTGGAGCTTGTTGGCGAATTCCACGATCAGAATGCCGTTTTTCGCGATGAGCCCGACGAGCGTCACCAGGCCGACCTGCGCGTAGATGTTCATCGTGGTCGTCCATCCCTTCGTCCAGAACGGGATGTTCGGGTTCGGCATCTTCAGGAAGGCGAAGACCAGCGCGCCGAACAACGCGAGCGGCACGGAGCCGGCGAGAATGATGAACGGATCCGTGAAACTGTTGAATTGGGCGGCGAGCACCAGAAAGATCAGGATGATCGCCAGCGCGAAGGCCGGCAGGAACTTGTTCCCCTCCGTGCGCAACTGGCGCGATTCCCCCGTGTAGTCGAGCGTGTAGCCCTTGGGCAGGATCTGCGCCGCCTTATCCTCCAGGAACCGCAACGCCTGGTCGAGCGGCAGCACGGAGACGCCCGAAATGGTCACCGCGTTGAGCTGCTGGAAGCGATTGAGCGAACGCGGCACTGTCGAGTTCCTGATGGTCGCGATCGTGCTGAGCGGCAACAACTGGCCGTTGGGGCCGGTAACGTAGATGTTCTGCAGTTGTTCCGGGTTGAGGCGGTCGACGCGCTTGATCTGCGGGATCACCTTGTAGCTCCGGCCGGCGATATCAAAACGGTTGACGTAATTGCCCCCCACGGCCGACGCGAGGTCGGCGCCGACTTGCGTCAGGTTAAGGCCCAGGGAGGCCACCTTGTCGCGATCGATGACGATCTCCGATTGTGGCTGGTCGACTTTCACGTCGATGATCGGCGGGAAGAAGAACTTCCCGCTGGCCGCGGCCGCCTGTTGAATCTTCTGCGCGAATTGCAGGATCTCCGAGGTGTCGGCGGTCGACGCGAGCACGACTTCGACCGGGAAGGTCCCGCCGCCGGGCAGGGCGGGTGGCAGCACCGGAAATATCTGGATACCCGGGATGGCCTGCAACATGGCCGACACCTGCGGCATGATCTGCGAAATGTTTCGCTTCCGCTCGCCCCACGGCGCCACCACCATGCCGCCGAAACCGCCGCTCGGATTCGTGATCTGGAACGTGAAGCGCGTCTCCGGCACGCTGAGGAACGCCCGGTTGGCGGCCGCGGCAAACTTGCTCGTCTGGTCGAGCGTGGCGTTGGCCGAGCCTGTCATCACGCCGAAAATGACCCCCTGGTCTTCCGTCGGCGCCAGTTCCTTGGGCGCCAGGATGTACATCGGCACGGTGAGCACCGCGATGACGATCCACGCCGCATAGATGTAGCCGCGCGCGCCCAGCGCCCGGTCGAGCGCCCGGCCGTACGCCGCCCGCAGGCGGCCGAACTGCCGCGTGATGTGGCCGGCGAATCCGGTTTCATCGTCGCCGCGGCGCAGAAGGTGGGCCGACATGACGGGCGAGAGCGTGAGCGCGACCACGCCCGAGATGGTCACCGCGCCGGCCAGCGTCAGCGCGAACTCGCGGAACAGCGAGCCGGTGAGGCCGCCCTGCAAGCCGATCGGCAGATAGACCGCCGCGAGCGTGATGGTCATCGAGATGATCGGGCTGACCAGTTCCCGCCCGCTCGCGAGCGCCGCCTGCATCGCCGTCATGCCCTGATGCAGATGGCGTTCGACGTTCTCCACCACGACGATCGCGTCGTCCACCACCAGTCCCACCGACAGCACGATGGCCAGCAGCGTGAGCAGGTTGATGGTGAAGCCGAACGCCTGCATCAGGAACACGCCGCCGATGAGCGACACGGGGATGGCGACCACCGGAATCAGCACCGAGCGGAATGAACCCAGGAACAGAAAGATGATCACGACAACGATGAGGAGCGTGTCCATGAGCGTGTGCACCACCTCATGGATCGCGTTGCTGATGTACGCCGTCGCGTCATAGGCGATCCGCCCGTCCAGGCCCGCCGGCAGGTTGCTCTCGATGGAATCCATTTCTGCGCGGATGCGGGTGATCACGTCGAGGGAGTTGGCGTTGGGCAGGGGATAAATGCCCATGAACACCGCCGTCTGGCCGGAAAACCGCACTTCCGTGTCGTAGTCTTCGGCGCCCAGCACGACGTCGGCCACGTCTTCCAGCCGGACGATCGCGCCGTTTTGCTGCCGGAGCACGAGCTTTTTGAATTCGTCCACCGAGCGCAGATCGGTGTTCGCCGTCAGATTCACCTGGATCAGCGATCCTTTCGTCTGGCCCACCGCCGCCAGGTAATTGTTCGCCGCCAGCGCCGCGCGCACCTGGGCCGGACTGATGTTCAGCGCCGCCATGCGCCCCGGCTTCAGCCAGATGCGCATCGCGAACGTGCGGGCGCCGAGGATGTCGGCGCGCTGCACCCCCGGCACGGCGCTCAGGCGCGGCTGCACGACCCGCACCAGATAGTCGGTGATCTCGTTTTGCTGCAGGACCTTTGACGTGAAGCTCAGATACGCCGCGGCAAACTGGCTGTCGGCCGATTGCACGCTGATGGCGGGCAGCTCGGCCTCCGGCGGAAGATCGTTGCGGACCTGGTTGACCCGCGAGTTGATTTCCGCGAGCGCCTTGATCGGATCATAGTTCAGCTTGAGCCGGACGGTGATCGTCGAGAGCCCTTGCGCACTCTCCGACTGGACGTAGTCGATGCCGTCCGCCGCGGCGATCGCGCGCTCGAGCGGGGTGGTGACAAAGCCGCGCACCAGTTCGGCGCTGGCCCCAATGTAGACGGTGCTCACCGTGACGGTGGCGTTGTCGCTGCGCGGATACTGGCGGACATTGAGCGTCCGCATCGCCTGGAGGCCGGCGATGATGATAATGAGGTTCACCACCAGCGCGAGGACGGGCCGCCGGAGGAAAATGTCGGTGAAGGAGGTTTTCACAACGAAGGGTGTTTGAGGATGGCGTTGAATTCCCGCCGCCCGATCGCGGGCTGTGCTTCGACCCGCGAGTCAGGCATCATGGCAGGGGCGCGACCGGGCTGCGCCGGGCCGCATCCGTTCCGGTTACGTGTCGTTGGGCTTGGGCGCGAGTTCGGCGTGCGGCGCCAGACGGTTGTCCACCGTCACGGCGATGCCGTTGCGGAGCTTGAACACGCCGGTGGTCACCACCGTCTCGCCCGCCTTGAGCCCCGACGTGACGACGACAAAATCACCGCGGTGTTCGCCGAGGCGGACGATCTGCTGGCGCACGACCTTGCCCGTGGCGCCGGTCTTCTCGTCCTTCTTATCCTCCACCACGAACACCGAATCGCCATACGGGGCGTAGAGCACGGCGGTGGCCGGGATCACGAGAACGTCGTCGGTCTTGGGCAATACCACGCTCACGTTGACGAACATCCCGGGATGCAGCCGCTCGCGGGGATTCGCGAGCGTCGCCTGGACCCGCACGTTCCGCGTCGCGCTGTCCACGTCGGGATTGATGGCCGTGATCTTGCCTTCGATGACCTCGTTCGGCGCCAACGCGTCACTCGTCACCCGGACGACCAGGTCACGAGCGAGGTCCGCCAGCCGTTGCTGCGGCAGCAGGAAATCGACGAAGATCGGGTCCAGCGCCTGGAGCGAGACGATCGGGTCGCCGGACTTGAGGGATTGGCCGAGGTTGACCAGGCGGATGCCGAGCCGCCCGGCAAAAGGAGCGCGGATGGTCTTCTTCGCGCTCGTGGCACGAATATTGTCGGCCTGGGCGACCGCCTGCTTGTATTGCGCCTCGGCCGAGTCCAGTTCCGACTGGGAAATCGTGGACTGCGCGATGAGCTCGTGGGCGCGATTGAGGCCGACCTTGGCGAGCGTGACGCTGGCCTCGGCCGATCGCAGTTCGGCTTCTTCGGTCGAGGTATCCTGCTGCACCAGAAGATCGCCCTCCTTGACAGTGCTGCCCGGTTCGAAGGCGATGCGGACGATCTTGCCGTCGAGTTCCGCGGCGACATTGACACCCTGAACCGCGGTCAGCGATCCGATCGATTCAATGGTGGGCGCCCATGCTTCCTCGCCCGCCTGAGCCGTGGTGACAGGCTCGGGCGGCATGGTCATCGCGGCGCCCGCCGCGATCATGGTTTGGAACTGCAGCGCCTTGATTCCGCCAAGGACGCCGACCAGAAGAATCAGACCACCAACCGTAATGCTTAGTCGTTTGAACATGACAGGGGAAGACGGAGGATTGAGTGGAAGCGTGGAAACCCGGCGGAATTCACGCGACGGGTTCGGCCGACATGACTGCGGCCTGTTCGACTATTTTGCCAAGCAGACGCACGAGCGCCTGGCGTTCAGTCTCGTCCAACGGCCGCATGAGCGTGGCCATCAGCTGAAAATGCCCCGGCAGCATGTCCTGCAGAAATTGCTCCGCTTTGGACGTAAGCACGACCGACATCATCCGGCGATCCTCGGGGTCCGGCACCCGCTTGACGAAGCCGTCGCGCTCGAGCGTGTCGATCAGTCCGGTCATCGTGGCGCGGGTGACCCCGGCCGCTTCGGCGAGTTCCGCCGGGGTGCGCGGACCTGGCGGAAGGCCTCCGGCGACCGCGTCCGCCGTCTGACGCTCCACCGAGCCGCCCCACAGCAGCATCATCACGGCAAATCGTCCGTGCGAGATGTTGTGCCGGACCAGGTTTCTCTCGGCCACACCGAAGACCTCGTCACCCGCGCGCAACAGCCCCAAGAAGGCGGCACAAGCCGACGGATCCAAATCGGGAAATTCCTGCGCCGCCTCGAGCAGGCATTCATAGCGCGGCAGATTTTTGAGCATCAAGAGCGGCATGGCGGCATCCGGAAAACGGATGATAAGGCGGCAGACGGTAAGGAGCCTAATTATTCCGGCAAGTCGCCCCCGCATTTTTTTGCCCCCAGCGCGCCGGACAGTAAGCAACCTTATGGATTTGCCGGCGGATCAGAAGTCACTTTCGCACAGAACCTGCGAGAGGACCGGCCCCAGATACCGCATCGCGCACTGCAGCATCAGTTCAAATGACACGACGTAGCGGACAGAGGTTGAACCCGCCGTCCCGGCGGGTTTTTGACTGCGAAACTATCAGCCCACCGGCACGGCGGGCTCCACCTTCTTCTGGCCTGATCTCTCCGGGAGAATCCCCAGTCGATCGACTGGATCCGGCTGAGACCGGCGCCACTGCATTGGACGCGCGGCTACAACGAATTCGCTGCGGCGACGACGGCCTCCACGGTGATGCCAAGTTCCTTCATCACCTGCGGCGCCGGGGCGCTCAGGCCGAACCGGTCGATGCCCACCATTTTGCCGTCGAGGCCGACATACTCGCGCCAGAGCGGCGTCACGCCCGCCTCAACGGACACCCGTTTGCGGCATGATGGCGGAAGGATGGCGTCGCGATACTCCGCGGGCTCGCGGTTGAATCGCTCGAACGAAGGCATCGAGACCACGCGCGTTCCCTCGCCCAGCACCTTGGCCGCCGCGATCGCCAGCTGCAGCTCGCTGCCCGTCGCCAGCAGAATATGCGTGAGCGGAGCGGTTTCCTGGATCGCGACGTAACCACCCTTGAGCACCCCCGCCCGGCGGATGTGCGGAGGAATATCGTTGAGCATCGGCACGGCCTGGCGGGTCAGCGCGATCAGGGTCGGACCGTTGGTGCGTTCCATCGCCGCTGCAAACGCGCCGGCCGTCTCCTCGGGGTCGGCGGGGCGGATGACATCGAGGCCCGGGATCAACCGCAACGCCGAGACCGTTTCCACCGGCTGGTGCGTGGGCCCGTCCTCGCCCACCCCGACCGAATCGTGCGTGTAAATATAGACCACCGGCAGATGCGCGAGCGCGGCCAGGCGCATTGCCGGCCGGCTGTAATCGGCGAACACGAGGAAGGTCGCGCAGCTGGCGCGGAAAAGCCCGTCGTACGCCACGCCGTTATTGATCGCCGCCATCGCGTGTTCGCGAATTCCGTAACGCAGATTGCGACCGGCCCGGTTGGTCCGGTCGAAATCCCTGTCGGCGGCGATGTAGTTGAGGGTCGAGCCGTGAAGATCGGCGCTGCCCGAGATCAGCAACGGCAGTTCGGCGGCGATCGGCTGGAGCACGTCGCGGCCCGCCGCGCGCGTCGCGATCTTCGCGTCGACCGGGAACAGCGGAATTTTCTCCAGCAGCGCAGCGGCGCTGGGTTCAACGGAACGCGAGCCGATCAGGGCGGCCTTGTCGGGGTTGGCGGTCCGCCAGGCCTCGTAAGTTTTTTCCCAACGCTTGGCGAGGCGGATCAGGCGCTTTTTGTGGTCGGCAAAATAGGCGCGCACCTCGTCGCTCACGAAGAAATGCTGGTCGGCCGGCAGGCCGAGCCCGACGCGCGCGGCGTCGGCAAACTTCGCCCCGCCCTCGCCGTGGGCTTTCGCGGTTCCCTGCACTTCCGCGATGCCCTTGCCGATGACGGTCCTGGCGATGATGAACTGTGGCCGGCCCGACTTCGCTTTTTTGGCGCGGTTGATTGCCTTGAGGATGGCCGCGAGATCGTTGCCATCGGTCAACGTTTGCACGTCCCAGCCGATGGCCTTGAAACGCGCGGCCGTGTTCTCGCTCTGCGTCTTCGCCGCCATCGCGTCCAGCGTCACGTCGTTCGAATCGTAGATGAGGATGAGGTTGTCCAACCCCTGGTGACCGGCGAATTCGACCGCCTCCATGCCCACGCCTTCCTGCATGCAGCCGTCGCCGGCGAGGCAGATGACGTGATAATCAAAGATCGTGTGTTCCGCCGTGTTGAAGCGGGCGGCGGCCATTTGGCCGGCCATCGCCATGCCGACGGCGTTGCCCACGCCCTGGCCCAGCGGACCGGTGGTGCATTCCACACCGGGGATTTCGCCAAACTCCGGATGGCCCGGCGTCCTGCTGTGGAGCTGGCGGAAATTTTTCAGCTCCTCAAGGGGCAGCGCGTAGCCGCTCAAATGCAGCCAGCTATAGAGGAACATGCTGCCGTGGCCCGCGGAGAGGACGAACCGATCGCGATTGAGCCAGCGCGGCTCGTCCGGATTGTGCACCAGCGCGTGCCCGTACAGCACGGCCCCGATCTCCGCGCATCCCAGGGGCAGGCCAAGGTGGCCGGAAGCGGCCTGATGGACGGCGTCGATGGTCAGCCCCCGCGCCTCGGCGCAGGCTTTGGCAAGGATTTCTGTGTTAAGTTTCATGGAAAAATGGTGACGAGCGTTGAATCCACCGTCCGCCAATTGCCGACGAGCAAGAGCGTTGGTCTAACGGTTTAGCCCGCGCGAGGGAAAGCGCAAATCTGTAGGAATGCTCCCGGCACCTGGTGGGGCTTTGCGTGCGGGAAGTGGCGAAACGGGAGGTCACGCAACCCGGCGGCACGCCCGCCGCATCCCGATCGAAGGACCCGACAGAACCCGCGCTCCCGGCCGGATTGAACCTTCGTCAACAGAAAACCCGCCAGGGACGGCGGGTTCCACCTGGCCGGCACGCGGAAAATCCTACGGCCGACCGCTTGATCGAAATGCCCGTCGGACAAGGCGGGTTCCACCTGCCCGCTGAATTGTCTCGGCTCAGCTCGCCGTTGGAGCTCGGGCGGCGGCGACCGTGGTTGGCGCAGTTTCCGCTGCCCGCGCGGCGGTCGCACCCGGCGCGGCGGGCTCCTCCTCATACCGCTTCTTCTTGACGGCCATGGCCGCCTTGCCGGTGCGGTTGCGGAGATAGTACATGCGGGCGCGCATCGGCTCGCTCTCGCTCTCAATTTCAATCTTCTCGATGTTCGGCGAGTTGACCGGGAACACCCGCTCGACCCCCTCGCCATAGCTGATCCGCCGGACGGTGAACGACTCGTGGATCCCGTGACCCTTGCGGGCGATTACGACGCCGGAGAAGATCTGGATTCGCTCCTTGTCGCCTTCGCGCACCTTGGTGTGGACGCGGACGCCATCGCCCACCTTGAACGGTGGCAGGCCCTGATTGATCTGATGGGCGGTGATTTCTTTAATGATCGGGTTCATGGTGATGCTTCTCCAGTAAATCGGGCCTGATTTGGCGGGTTTTCTCCATCCGCCGCGCGAGCCGCCACTTCTCGATCTCGCCGTGGTGCCCCGACAGGAGCACTTCCGGCACGGACATGCCGCGAAATTCGGCGGGCCGCGTGTACTGAGGAAAGTCGAGCAACTTGCCGGTGAAACTTTCGCTCGTCAACGACTTTTCCTCTCCGAGCGCGCCGGGAATGAACCGCACGAGCGCGTCGATGAGCACCGCCGCCGCCAGTGTCCCGTTGGTCAGCACGTAGTCGCCGATGCTGATCTCCTGATCGATCAACTGGTCGCGAATGCGTTGATCGATGCCTTCGTAGTGGCCGCTGAGCAGAATCAGATGTTGCTGGTGCGAAAGGTCCTCGGCCAGGCCGGGGCTCAGCGGCACACCGTCCGGCGTCAGGTAGATGCGCCGGCAGCCGGGCTTCTGCAATTGTTCGATGGCCGCAAAGACCGGCTCCGGTTTCAACACCATGCCGGCGCCGCCGCCAAACGGCCGGTCATCCGCCCGATGGTGCTTGTCGGTCGTCCAGTCGCGCAGGTCATGCACCTTCACGGACAGCAAGCCGGTCTCGACGGCCCGGCCCAGGATGCTCTCGGCCAGAAAGCCGTCGAGCATCCGGGGAAAAAGGGTGAGCACGTCGATCTGGAGGGGCATGGGCGGGCAAACGGTTGATTAAACCACAAAGGCACCGAGAACACCGAGAAAAAAACAAAACCTCGGCGGAAGGCCGAGGTTCATGACTGCGACCGGATCGAGGATTCTGTGACCCCCGGGGTTCCGGTGGCTGATGCCAA
>DASRKV010000257.1:0-28728 GCA_035648795.1 Opitutaceae bacterium | reverse complement strand
GGCAAAACAGCCTTGCACTCGTCCGCCCGCCGCGCTTCCCTCGGCGCTCGCAACCCGGAGAGATGGCCGAGTGGCTTAAGGCAGCGGTTTGCTAAACCGCCATAGGTGTTAAAACCTATCGGGGGTTCGAATCCCCCTCTCTCCGCCAGCGCAGTTCGGTCTTGTCTCCCCGTTCCGCGCGCGGACACACTCCCGCGCGATGTCGAGATCGTTCGCCCGGATCGTGCTGGCAGTCACCACGGCGTTCTTTGCCGCGTTTTTTCTGTGGCCCGTGCTGCAGATCCTCAAGGGCGGATTCGTGGATGCGGACGGGCGGCTCACCTTCGCTTTCCTGGGAGAGTTGCTCCGGAATCCCCTCCTGCTGGGCGGCCTGAAAAACTCCTTCCTGCTCGCCGTCGTGACAACGCTGCTCGCGCTGCTGGTCGCGCTGCCGCTGGCCTTCGTCGCCGATCGCTACCGGTTTCCCGGCAAGATTCTGCTCACGTCCCTGGTGCTCATTCCCATGATCCTGCCGCCCTTCGTCGGCGCGATCGGAGTCAAACAGATCTTTGGACAATACGGCGCGCTCAACGCCCTGCTGATCGCGATCGGGGCCCGGCCCGCCGGCTGGACGTTCGACTGGTTCGCCGCCAGCCCGTTTTGGGGCGTCACGATCGTCGAGGCGCTGAGTCTGTATCCGCTCATCTATCTCAACGCCGTCGCCGCCCTCGCCAACGTCGATCCGGCCATGGAGGAAGCTGCCGCCAGTCTCGGTTGCACCGGCTGGCGCCGCTTCCGGCGGATCACGCTGCCGCTCATCAAACCCGGATTGTTTGCCGGTTCGACGATCGTCTTCATCTGGACCTTCACGGAGCTCGGCGTGCCGCTCATCTTCGACTATGATCAAGTAACGTCGGTCCAGATTTTCCAGGGGCTGAAGGATATCGGCGGCAATCCGTTCCCGTACGCCCTCGTCTTCGTCATGCTGGCAAGTTCCGTGGCGCTCTACGCCGTGGGCAAGGGGCTCTTTGGCCGGGAGAGCTACGCGATGATGGCCAAATCCACCAGCACCGGCGGGCCCCGAACCCCCACCCTGCTGTGGGCCTGGGCGTGCACCGGGCTCTTCGCCGGCGTCACCTTCGTGGCCGTGTTGCCGCATCTCGGCGTGGTGCTGGTGGCGTTTTCCAGCAGTTGGCATGCGACCGTGTTCCCGGCCCATTTCACGCTGGATAACTTCCGCCTGGCGCTGGGCCATGATCTCACGGTTCCCGCCATTGCGAACAGCCTCAAATACTCGTGCCTTTCCACCGCCGTCGACGTCGTGCTGGGGATTGCCATCGCCTATGTCATCGTGCGCACCCGCGTCGTCGGCCGCCAGGTCCTCGATTTCCTCGTGATGCTGCCGCTGGCGGTGCCCGGTCTGGTGCTGGCCTTCGGCTACCTCGCCATGAGCCAGGACGGCCGCCTCTTCTCCTTTCTCAACCCCGTCGAAAATCCCACCCCCCTGCTCGTCATTGCCTATTCGATCCGCCGCCTGCCCTATATGGTGCGGTCGGCCGCCGCCGGGTTCCAGCAGACCAGCGAGACGCTCGAGGAGGCGGCGTTGAACCTCGGGTGTCCGCCGCTCAAGGCGGCGTTCCGGATCACGCTGCCGTTGATCATGGCCAACCTCATCGCGGGCGGCCTGCTTGCCTTCGCCTTTGCCATGCTCGAAGTGTCCGACTCGCTCGTGCTCGCGCAGAAGCAGGCCTATTACCCGATCACGAAGGCAATCTTTGAGTTGTTCCAGTTGCTCGGCGACGGGCGGTTCCTCGCCTCCGCGCTGGGGACCTGGGCCATGGTCTTCCTCGGCGTCGTCATTGTCGGCATGAGCATTCTGCTCGGCCGCAAACTTGGCGCGCTCTTCAGGTTCTGACCTGCAACCGCCGGGCCGCGGCGCTCAAGCCCAGCACGCCGGCGCCAAGCGCCGCGCTGAAGACAAAATAGCGCCCGCGGTCGTGCAGGCCCAACCACGCCAACAACGCCGGCGAAAATCCCGCGGCAATCCGGCCCAGATTGTAGGCCGTGCCCGAAAGCATCGTCCGGTACTCGCCGAAGACCTCGTTGAAAAACGCCCCCATGAGGCCGAAGGGGATCCCGTTCAGCAGCGGCAGCACGAGTGCGAACGCGAGCGCCCGCGACGGCCAGACACTGAGCCAGGCCCAGCCGGAAAGCGCGATCAGAGCCACGGCATAGGCGGCCAACGCCGGCCCCACGCCCAGGCGCCGCACAATCCATGCGCCCAGCAGCATTCCCGGTGCGACATTGAGCCAGAAAAAGAGCGTATAGACGAGGCCCTGCGGCAGGTCCTTCGCATAGAACACATTGATGGTGCCGCTGGCGATCGTCAGACTTGCCAGGCCGAGGCAGATGGCGAACGGTCCGGCATTGCGGCGTAGCATCGTCGACAGCCGGGCATCGACAGGAGAAAGCGCCAGCCCGGTCCGGGCGGCGCTCGAGCCTCGACCTTCGACTCCCGACTGCCCGGCGGCCAGGGTTCGCCAGCGCACGAGCGACAACAGCGCGACCGGCACGAGGGAAGCGGCGAACAACGCCCGCCAACCCCAGTGCGGCAGCAGGTAGATCTTCGCCAATGCCGCCAGCAGCCCGCCCAGAATGGCGAATTGCAGCAACGCCGCGAATCGATAGCGTGTCGTCCGATCGACGCGCTCGGCCAGAAACGTGTGGCTGATGCCCCACTCTGCCCCCAACGCCAGGGAGGCCAGCAATCGGAATCCTACCAGGCTGGAGAATTCCTGCGCGAGGCTGAGACCGCCGATGCCGAGCCCGTAAACACCAAAGACGACCAGCATCACTCGTCCCCGTCCCCAGCGGTCGGCGAGCCAGCCAAACCCCAATGCCCCGGCCCCCACTCCGGCGAGTCCGACAAACTGAAGCCAGTTGCTCGCTGCCGGCGTGAGCAAGAACTCCGCCGCCAGCACCCGCTCCAGATAGATGAACAGGTAGAGGTCGTAGTAATCGAACAACAGCCCGATGAATGCCGTCCAGTAGATGCGGGCGGGCGACGGCGGGCAAAGTGAGGCGGCCATGGGCGACACATGCATGCGCCTCAACCAGCCGGTAGATCCGCCCGCACGGCCGCCTCCAACCGGGCGAGGCATGACTTCACCAGCGTTGCATCCTCGCCCTCGACCAGCAACCGGATCTTCGGCTCCGTCCCTGAATACCTCACCAGGACTCGTCCGCGCTCGCCCAGCTCGGACTCGACCGCGCGGATCACCGCCCCCACCGTGGCCAGCTGATCGAGCGGACGCTTTTCTCCGACTTGGAGCGCAGTCGCCGACTGCGGGTACTTGCGGAGGACCCGGCGCAACTCGGAAAGCGGCTGGCCCGTGACCAGCATCACCTCGATGACCTTGAGCGCGGCGACCAGACCGTCGCCGGTCGGTGAGACCTCTGCGCAGATCAAATGCCCGGACGATTCGCCGCCCAACATGGCTCCCTCGGCCAGCATGCGCTCGCTGACGTACCGATCGCCCACCGGCGTGCGGAGCACCCGTCCACCGGCTGCTTTGACGGCCGCGTCCACTCCGAGGTTGCTCTGGACCGTCACCACCAGAACGTTGTTCGCCAGCGCCCCGCGATGCAGGGCATGAACGGCCAGCAGGGTTAGGATTTCGTCACCATCGAGGATCTCACCCCGTTCATCGCACAAAATGCACCGGTCGCCGTCGCCATCGTGGGCGATGCCCAGTCGCGCCGCCGCCGCGACGACCGCTCCGCCCAACAAGTCCGGGTGCTCACTGCCCACGCCGGCATTGATGTTCCGTCCGTCAGGCGTGGCGCCACGGCCAATGACTTCCGCTCCCAATCCGCGGAGCACCACCGGACTGGTGGCGCAGGTGGCGCCATTGGCGGTGTCCAGCACGATGCGCCAGCCTTTGAGGCACGCCCGGGGCAGGAGCAGGGACGCGGCGTAAATGTATTCGGCCGCCGCGGCTGGAAGCGTCGGGAGCGGCGCGTCGTCGTCGGGGCCGGAGGCCGGAACGAGTTGCCGCTCGATGGCATCTTCCTCCGCATCGGTCAACTTGCTGCCCGTCGGGCCGAAAAACTTGATGCCGTTGTCGTCGGCGGGATTATGCGACGCGGTGATCACCGCCCCCAGCGCGGCCCGGTGGATCCTGACGGCGCGTGACACCGCCGGCGTCGGAACGACCCCGAGGCTGAACGGCGCGAGGCCTCCGGCGGCCAGGCCGGCCGCCAACGCCGCTTCCAACACCGGCCCGGAGTCCCGCGTATCGCGTCCGATCAACACGCGGGGTGCTTCCCCGGCGGATTTTCCCATCCCCGCGCTTTTCAGCCAGCCGCCGGCGGCCGCACCCAGCCGGCGGGCAAACGTCGCGTTGATGACCGGTCCGCCGTACTTGCCCCGAACGCCGTCGGTTCCAAAATACTGGCGGTTCATGAACTGAAAAAATCCCTCGTGGCCGAAATCTTTTCTCTCACTGCCCCGCCCAGCAGCAATTGACGCGCCGGTTCCACCCCCTCTTTGATCCAGGCATAACGACCGACGATCCAGAATGCCACGGCGGCGTTGAAGACGATCGTATCCACGAGACCCCGCGGGCCGCGACCGCAGAGAATGGCCTCGAGAATGGCCAGACTCGCGGGCACATCGCCGCCGCGGAGTTCCGAAAACGGCGCCCGGGGGAACCCAAACTCCTTCGCCTGCCAATGTCCGTCCACCGACGCCAGCCGGCCAAAGCCCCGCACCCGGTTGACGGTGGCGGTGGTGAGTTCGTCAATGCCGTGCTCGGCGTCGATCATCCCCGCCACGGCCAGACCCGCCCGCGCGTCCAGCTTCCCCATCGTGTCCGCAAGCGTAACCGCCCACCGCTCGGAAAACGTTCCCACCAACGCATAGGCGGGACGCCCCGGATTGATCAGCGGTCCAAGAAAATTGAAGACCGTGCGCCGGCCCGATGCGGCAAGTTCTTTGCGGACCGGCGCAATATGCTTGAACGCGGGATGGAAATTGGGGGCGAAGAGAAAGACGTAGCCGAGCCGCTGGAGGGCGCGCCGCAGCACTTCGGGCGACGCCGCCAGGTTGTAGCCCAGCGCCGCTAGGAGATCGGCGCTGCCGCATTTCGACGTGATGCCCCGATTGCCGTGTTTCATCACCGGCACGCCGGCGCACGCCAGCACCAGCGTCACTAGACTGGAGACATTGAATCCGCCCATGTGGTCACCGCCGGTGCCCACGATGTCGATCGCCCGCGACGCCCACGCTTCCATGCCCGGGTTGACCGCCAGGTTGCGGAAGACGGTCGCAAAGGCGGCGATCTCGGCGGGAGATTCTCCCTTGTCAGAGAACGCCACAAGAAACGCGGCCTTGACGGCATCCGGCACCTCGGGCGCAGCCAGCGCTTGGGCGGCATCGCCCACTTCCGCGGGGTCGAGATCCTGTCGGGCCGCAAGCTTGGCGGTCAGAACGGTAAGGTCGAGCATGGCACCGTTCACTATTGTCCCGGTTGGGGATTGGAGAAAAGCCGAAAAGCCGGCATCATAAGACTCGACACCCGGGCACAATTTTCCGAGCAACGTGCCGTGCGTCGTTTTCTGCTGCTCTCACTTGCTGGAGGAACTCTGCTTGCGCTCACGGCCTTTCGGCTGCCGTTGGGCGTGGCGGCGGCCGCGGATCGTCAACCGGCGAAGGAGTTGAGCGTCGGCAATGCCCTCGTCCTCGGTTTGATCGAGGGAATCACCGAATACCTCCCCATCTCGTCCACCGGGCATCTGATCGTCGCCAACCACGTGATGCATCTGGATTCCGACGCACCCCTGGTCGACGCGGACGGCCAGCCGCTTTGGTACAAGGCGCCGTCCGCGAAACATCCCGCCGGAGAACCCCTCACCCTCAAACTGGCCGCCGACACCTATTCAATTGTCATTCAATTTGGGGCCATCCTCGCCGTCGGCCTCCTGTACTGGCCCCAACTGCTCGGGATTTGCCTGGGTCTGCTGGGACGCGATCCCGCGGGGCTGCGCCTGCTGCGCAACCTCATGGTGGCGTTTGTCCCCGCCGCCGTCGTCGGTCTGCTCCTGAATCATTGGATCGATGACCACCTGTTTTCTGTGGCCGCCGTCGTGACCGCCCAGATCAGCGGTGCCGTCCTCATGCTCGCGGCCGAGCGCTGGCGGAAGAAATATGCCACGTCGGCGAACGCCGTGCTGAACCCCGCCGACCTTCCGGCGCGACGGGCCCTGGGGATTGGCCTCATGCAATGCCTCGCGCTCTGGCCCGGCACGAGCCGCTCGATGACAACGATCGTCGGCGGCTACTTCGCCGGCCTGGAACCCGCGCGGGCCGCTGAATTCAGCTTCCTGCTTGGATTTGTGACTCTGACTGCCGCGACGCTCTACAAAGGCCTCCAGTCGGGGGCAGCCATGGTGGCGGTTTTCGGCTGGGCCCATGTGTTGCTGGGCATCATTGTGGCCACGGTGGCCGCGGCAGCCGCGGTCAAATTCCTGGTCAACTATCTCTCCCGCCATGGGTTGTCCGTTTTCGCCTGGTACCGGTTTGCGGTGGCGAGCGTGCTGATCGCGCTCTACCTCGTGTAACCCCGGGACCGCCGCGGCGCCCTCCAATCAGACCCGGCATTCTGCGGGATCAGGCGCACGGAAACCGGTTGGCCGCGATATGATGTCTTGACCCGTTTCGGGACCGACCTTTACTCGGGCCTCTTTTGCTAAATTGATATCTGCCAGCCGGCCGATTCGACCGCGGTCAATCATTTTTCATCATGGCTAACCCGAAGCGAAAACAATCCAAACGCCGCAGCGCCAACCGCCGGGCGGCCAACGCCTTCAAGCCGCCGCAACTGGCCGTGGATCCCGCTGACGGCGGTGCAGTCCGGCCGCATCGCGTCAACCCCAAGAGCGGCATGTATCGCGGCCGCCAGGTTCTCACCGTCGAAGTCTGAACTCCGGGAGGGGCTCCAACAGGATTTTCCCGCTCGCCCCCCTGCTTTCAAACGATGGCAGACACGCCCATTGTCGGCAGCATCGCCGTTGACGCCATGGGCGGCGATCTCGGACCCGCCGAGGTTGTGGAGGCCGCCCGCCTGGCGCTGGCGGAATATCCTGGTTTGAGTCCGCTCATCCTGGTGGGAAACACGGCGGTGCTGCAGCCCCTGCTGGTCAAGGCGGGGCTCGCCGGTCATCCGTCGGTGACGTTGAGTCACGCGTCGGAAGTGATCACCATGGACGACAAGCCGCTGCTGGCCATCCGGCGAAAGAAAGATTCCTCGATGATGCGCGCCATCGAGCTGGTGAAGAATGGCGAAGCCGTCGCCGCGGTCAGTTGTGGCAACACCGGCAGCCTGGTGGCGGCGGCGATTCTCAAGCTCCGCACGCTCGAAGGCCTCGACCGCGCTGCGCTGGCGCCGGTCGTGCCCCGCGCCGATGGGTATTTCATTCTCCTCGATGCCGGCGCCAACCCGGACGCGCGGCCCGAACATCTCGTGCATAACGCCATCATCGGTTCGCACTATGCGCGCATCGAGCTGGGCTGCGCTGAGCCGCGCGTCGGCCTGTTGACCATCGGCACCGAAGAAGGCAAGGGCAACGCCCTGATCGCCGAGACCCACGACGCCCTCAAGCGGATCGGTTCGCTGGTGAATTACGTCGGCCCCGTCGAAGGCTTTCAGCTCTTCTCCAACAACGTCGACGTCGTGGTGTGCGACGGATTTGTCGGCAACATCTGCATCAAGAGCTGGGAATCGTTGGTGAAGTTTTTCAGCAATGAGTTGCGCGACCAGTTGCAGGCCAATCTCTGTCGCTCCGCGGGAGCCTTCCTGGCGCGAGGGGCGTTCGCCGCGCTGCGCCGGCGGGTGAATCCCGAACGCTACGGGGGAGCTCCCCTGCTCGGCGTGAAGGGCAATATCATCAAAGCGCATGGATCGAGCAACCGGCAGTCATGGAAGAACGCCATCCGCGTCGCGCGGGATGCCATCCAATACGACCTGAACCACCACATCGAAGTGGATGTCGCGCTCGCCAACGATCTTTTGCACCAAGAGGTCGCGTGATCGATTTGCCCCGCCTCAGTTCTCACGATAAAGGGCGGGGAGGCCGCCAGTACGCCATCCGGCGCGCCGCCGGGGCTGCGTGGGAGATTCTGGAACAACCTCGCCTGGCGGCTGACCAAATCAATTGCCTTACTCCGCCCAGCCCAACCGACGCAGCATCAAGAACCTCACGCCGGCCGCTCCCTTTCCTTGGACCGCTTGGACATCAACCTCGCCTGCCATTCCAGTCCGTTCGCCGCCCCCTCCGATCGGCGGTCAACGGAGCGCGTCGGCCGCCCGGCGGCCCGGCGGCGGGTTCGGGGCGGGCTTGACCTCCGGTTCCACCCTGATTCGCTGATGACCTCTTTGACCATGACGCCCACTTGCCTGCTTCATCGCTGCGCCCTCTTGCTGGCAGTCGGCATGCTGCTTTCGCTTCCGGCGCGACTGGCAGCCGATCTGGTCTGGACGCCCGCCGGCGGCTGGAAGATCGAGGGTGGCCTGACCTCCGGGCTGGCCAGCGGGGATACCCACCGCGCGCTGACGTTGATGAACAAAGCGCGCGTGGAAGAGGAGAAAAAGCACTACTCCTTTGCCCTGCGCAATTACAAGAAGGTCACCAAACAATACGGGAATTCGATCTACGCGCAGGAGGCATTTTACCACACGGCCCTCATCCGGCTGGCGCGACACCAGTATATCAAGGCATTCCGGGCGTTGCAGGAGATCGTCAGCCGCTATCCGAGCACACCGAGATTCAACGAGGTGATCGGCCAGCAATATCGCATCGCCTGCGACCTCCTCGATGGAGCCCGGAACCATGGCTGGTATTTCATGCCCGGCTTTCGCAATCGTGAAAGTTCCATCGGGCTGTTTGAGCTCGTTCTGACCAATGCGCCTTACAGTGAGTACGCGCCGCTCGCGTTGATGAGCATCGCCAAGGCGCACCTCTACCTCGGCGAGCCGGAAGAAAGCATCGATGCCCTCGACCGGATGATCAATACCTACCCCAAGAGCCTGCTGACGCCGGATGCCTACCTGCGATCCGCGCAAGCCCACGCTTCCCTGGTTGAAGGCCCCAATTACGACCAGACGTCCACGAAAGAGGCGATCACCTATTATGAGGACTTCGTGATTCTCTACCCGGGCGACCCCAATATCGCCGCCGCGGAAAAAGGCCTCACCGATATGAAGCAGGTGCTGGCCGAGAGCAAAGTGAAGCTCGGCGACTACTACCTGAAGTACCGCCGAAACTACAAGGCCGCGAAAGTCTTTTATAACGAAGCCATCACTGATTTCCCCGACTCCCCGGTCGCCGTCCGTGCGCGGAAGCAGTTGACGAAGGTCGACGCGCTGCTGGCCGAACAGGATAAAACCGTCACCACCGGCCCCGTCGGCAAATCCACGCCCTCCAAGCCGCCCAAGAAGAAGCGGTTCCTGTTCTTCTGAGCCATTCCCCACCCATCCGGCCTTTCCGGCACGAGAAGGGAAAGCCGTTGCCTTGATCCCGATGCGCGTTCGATTCGAAACCAGTCGGGGACGTAAGCCCGCCGGGTCGCGCGCGCCGGCGGGTGGAAAGAATCGCAGGATGATCCGACCCACCTTGAGCACCATCTGGAACAAAACCGCCAGACTGTCGGGGCTGCTCCTCCTCTTTGGCGCCAGCCTGTCCGGCCCGGCCTGTTCGCACTATCAGCTCGGCACGCCGACAAAACTGGCCTTCACCACGCTGTATGTGGCGCCGGTCGAGAATCGTGCGATGGTGCCGCAGGCGCAAGCGCTGGTGGCCACGGAGATTCGCGACGCGTTGGAGAAGGACGGCCGGGTGACCGTGGTCGCCTCGCCGGAGGCGGCGGATGCCGTCCTCCGGGTTTCACTGGTCGGATATGATCGCGAGGTCGCCGCCGCCAATCCGGCCGACACCGGCCTGGCCCGCAAGTTCGCGCTTAACCTGCGTGCCTCCTGCACCCTGACCGACCGCCGCACCGGGCGTCCCTACTTCACGAAACGCGAGCTGCAGGTGACCAAGGACGCCTACGTGGACAGCGGCCAGCTGCAGGCCGAGTACCAGACCCTTCCGCTGCTTGCGACCGCGCTCGCGGACCGGGTGGCGCACACGGTGTTCGACGTATGGTAAGAAATCTGGTGGAGCCGGATTTCTTTCTTGCCGGCAGCAGCGCCCGCATCTTTGCCACCCGTCGTTGTTCCTTTTGTTTCGACTGCCCCCGCCGCGCTGGTGGGACTCGAAGCTGGAGCGTTGCCAAAAACTCGACAAACCGCCATTGGTCGGTCGACAATGGCCGGCGGCTATCGGCTAGCTGCCATTGGTTATCGGTCATTGGTCGTCGGTCATCAATCATTGGTTATGGGCTATTCATCCATGCACCCGCCGCTTCTCGTTCCGTCCATCCTTGCCGGGAATCACGCCCGCCTCGCGGATAGCGCAGCGTTGGTCGAGCGTCTGGGACTGCCGTGGATTCACCTGGACATCATGGACGGGCATTTCGCACCGAACCTCACCTTCGGTCCGGGCACGATGGCAGCGCTGCGCCCCTCTTCGAAGCTCTTTTTCGACGTCCACTTGATGCTCGATGAGCCGCACCGCTACATCGAGGCGTTCGCGAAAGCAGGCGCCAACCAGATCAGCGTCCACATTGAGCCTGATTACGACCATGCCGGCACCCTTGCGCAGATTCGCGCACTCGGCTGCCAGAATGGCATTGTGCTTAATCCCGGCACACCGGCGGAGGCGGTCGAACCGTTGCTGGCCGCCGTCGATCTCGTCCTCGTCATGACGGTCCAGCCGGGCTTCGGCGGTCAGGCCTTCCGGAGCGATATGCTGCCCAAGATCGCCCGCATCGCGGGTTGGCGCCGCGAACGCGGCCTGGGCTTCCGTCTCGAAGTCGACGGCGGCATCGACCTGGACACGGCGGCGGAATGCCGCACCGTCGCCGCGGACACGTTCGTCGCCGGCACCTCCTTCTTCGGGGCGGCCGACCCCGGAGGATTCGCCCGAAGTTTTGCGCTGCTGCAGTAAGCGGCGTTTCTGCGCGCGCCAGACCGCACGCCGGCCCGTCACGTGGTCAGCGCTGGTCCCGTCGATCCGGTGCTTTCGGTCCCGGCGCCGTCGCGCGGGCGTCTCATGCCCTCGGACCGCCGGTAGCCAAACTTTTCGTAGAGACCATGGGCATCGCGCGTGCCGAGCAGGCTGCTCGTGTCTTTCACGTGCGGATGAGAGACCACGCACGACATGAGCCATTTTCCCAAACCCCGTCCGCGATAGCGTTCGTCGATCAGGACATCGCATACCCAGGAAAACGTGGCCTGGTCGGTCACCACCCGGGCAAAGCCAACCTGCGCGTTCGTTGCTTTCAGGTACAAACCGAAGCACAGCGAATGGCGGAGGGACTCTTCGATGACCTGCCGGGGGCGGTCTTGGGCCCAATACGTCGCGTTGAGCGATCGGCAGAGAAACGCAAGATCCAGCCGTGCCGGGTCGGTGCTGATCACGTAATCGGCGTTTTCAAAGTCCATGGCGATGTCTCAGGTTTTGGTCGGGATCAGTCCGGCCGGCGCGCCGGACTTCTCCCGCTGACTCCGCCCGCAACGTCAGAATCAGATTGGTTCATTGTTTCGCCTGCGCCAGATCCTCGGCCCGTTGATATTGCACCCGGAACGCCTTGACCAATTTCCGGGCCAGCACGACTTCATCGATTTTGTTCTTCGAACCGAGCGCGGCCTTGATCTCACCCGTGGTCTTGTCGTAGTCGACGGCCGACATGTCCTGGAGCGCCGCCATGGCCGCCGGCGGCTTTCCCGCTGCGATGATCGCACGCCAGGTTTCGGCGAGTTCCGGATGAGTATCCTGGCACATGACGCGGATGATGAACGCGAGTTCCCGAAAAACACCGTCAGTCCAGGCCGCGTGATAGATCAGTTGGTTCTTCTCCGCAAACGGGGACACCTCCGGATCGCTGCGAAACGGCTTCCAATCCTCGTGGACGTAGAAGTCGCGCCGCACCGGCATGCGCCGCAAATTGTAGCGTTGCGGACCGCCCGGCGTGCCCGGCTTGAACCCCCACAGCTTTTGCGCATCCAACGAAACCACCCAGTCGATGAACGCCAGCGCCACCGCCCGGTTCTTGGCCCCGCGCAGGAGGGCGATCGGATCGACCGAGGAAACCGTGCCGCCGGCCGGTGAAACAAACGCCAGCCGGTCCGAGCCGCCGCGCCGGCGCTCGGCTTCCGCTTGCTCGCGGCCATAGAAATCGATGCACATGCCCGCCGCGCAGTTGCCATCGGCCACATCGATGGGCACCTTCTGCGACGAGTCCGTGAAATAGCGGGCGTTGGCGCTGATCAACTGGACGCATTGCAGCCCGGCGATCCACCCTTCGCGGACCGCCTGGGATTCAACCGCCTTCTCGTCCAGGGAGGAAATCCGATCCGCGGCGACCATCAGGGCCAGCCACCGCTCCTGCATGTGCTGTTGGATCACGTTCTCGAAAGCCTTCGCCATTGAGCTGCTCTTGGTTGGATCCGCCAGCGCCACTTCCCCCCGCAAGCGCGGGTCCTGCAGGTCCGCCCACGCGCGTGGCGCGGTCTTGATTCCCAGCCGGGCCAGGGACTCTTTGCTGTAGAGGATGCCGTAATTGCTGAGGACCGTGCCGACCCAGCGGCCCTGGCGATCCCAATAGGCCTCGCCGGCAAAAAACCGTGGAATTGCGCTCTCCGTGAAGCATTCCGGATGACGCTGCAGGACCCCGCTATCGACGATATGGCCGGCCTGCACTTGTTTCTCGAAATCATAGGTCCCGCCGCCGAAAAACAGATCGAGGCCACAATCCACGTCCGATTCCAGGAACGCGCGCCGTGCCGCCTGCGCCGGCGTGTCTTGGGCCGGCGTCGCCGCCGGCGTCACGTGAAAGTTGGCGAACCCGGTCTCCACCGCGTTGCTCCACGCCCGCTTGAGCGTGTGCGTCCAGTAATTCTGGAACGAGGCGATGTAGGCTCCATCGAGGTAGCGCGTGATCTCGCTCGAGCCGCCGATGACGCGCCAGTCGACAAACACCGTCTTGCCGGTCTGCTCATGGTACCACCGCTGGAAACCGCGCCCGAACTCATAGCGGATGGCCTCGTTGTGCGGCGTGATGATCACCAGCGTGGCATCCGCCCGCGCAATCGCCGGCCGCTTCGGTCGCAGGACGAAAGGAAGGGCGATGGTCGCCGCCAGGAGGAGCAGGAGGAGGGTTCGCTTCATGCCATCAGCCGGGCTGCGATCTCCCCTACTCCACCAGGACGACCGCGTCCTCCGGGTCCACGCTGGCCTGAAGCTTGCCCTCGGCCGTCGGCCCGACAAAACGCGGATTCAACTCCACGATCTTCAGCGTGAGGCCGGCACAGACAAAGTCATATTGCGCCATTTCGCCGAGGTAGACGGCGTGGCCGATCACGCCCTCGATGCAGTTCTGCCCTTTCGTCTCCCGGCCGATGACCCAGCATTCCGGGCGGATGGACACGGTCACTTCGTCGCCGGCTTTCGGCGGCAGCGTCGGATCGCCCAACACGCCGTCGATGCGTCCAAGCGCCGTTGCCACGACGGCCCGACCCCCGCCGCCGGCCACCACTTTGCCGGGAATGAAGTCGGCCTCGCCGATGAAATTGGCGACATTCCGGCGCACGGGCCGCCGGTAGATTTCGCGCGGGGCCCCGACCTGCAGGATTCGCCCGCCCTCCATGATCGCCATGCGATCGGAAATCGACAACGCCTCCTTCTGATCGTGGGTCACATAAACCGTGGTCAGCTGGAATTCCTTGCAGACCCGCCGGATCTCCCCGCGCATCTCCAGGCGCAATCTCGCGTCCAGATTGGAGAGCGGTTCGTCGAGCAGCAGGCACCGCGGACGGACGACCAGCGCCCGTGCGAGGGCGACCCGCTGTTGCTGGCCGCCGGAAAGCTGGTTCGGTTTTCGCGCAAGATAGGCGCTCATGTGGACCGCTTCGAGCGCCTGCCCCGTGCGCCGGCGGATCTCATCGCGCGGCAACTGGCGTTCCTCGAGGCCGAAGGCCACGTTCTCCGCCACCGTCAGGTGCGGCCAGAGCGCGTAGCTTTGAAACACCATGCCCGCGTTGCGCCGATGCGGGGCCAGCGCCGTCACCTCTTCCTCGCCGAACCAGATTTTCCCTTCGTCCGGCACGCAGAAACCCGCCAGGCACCGCAGCAGCGTCGTTTTCCCGCACCCGCTCGGCCCCAGGAGAAAAAACAGCTCCCCCGGGTTGATCGTGAGGTCCAGGTTCTGCAGGGCGACGACCGGGCCGAAACGCTTCGTCAGCTTCTTGATCTGAATGGAAATCATCGCTTGTCGCCCGCGGAGAATGAGGCAACCGCCCGCCGGCGATGAAGTCAAAAAGATTAAGCCCGGTAAACAGGTTGCCAGCCGGCCGTGTTTCGTTCTTAGCTCTGCCAGCCTGCCCGGGAACGGCCGCGGTCCCGGCTTCTTCGTCCGTTCGACTTTCCGCCATGCGTGCCACCAAAAATGTTTTGCCCGCCTATCAGGACCTCGAGGAAATCATCGTCTCTGAAAGCATGATCAGCCACCGCGTGCGGAAGCTCGGTGCGGACATCACCGCCGCCTACGGCGAAGAGGAAATCACCGTCGTCGCCATCATCAACGGCGCCTTGCTGTTCGCCGCCGATCTGCTGCGCGAAATCCAGCGGCCCATCCGGCTCGACTGCATCCGCGTTTCCAGCTACCGCAACGAGACGCGCGCCGTCGGCAAGCCGGAGATCGTGCACAGCATGACGATCGATATTGCCAACCGCCATGTGCTTTTGATCGACGATATTCTCGACACGGGCAAAACGCTTTCAGTGGTGGTCAACCTGATCAAGAAGCTCAAGCCGGCGTCCGTGAAGACCTGCGTCCTGCTGGACAAGAAGGGCCGGCGCGAAGTGGACTTTGAAGCCGATTTCGTCGGCTTTCCGATCCCCGACCAGTTCGTCGTCGGCTACGGGTTGGACTTCGCCGAGCGGTACCGCAATCTCCCCTGCATCGGCGTTCTCAAGTCGCATCTGCAAAATCCGCCGGAGTGGCGCTAGGCTCGAAAGGCAATGGCGCCTGCCTGCCTTTTGCGACGGGGGCGCGCCGCTGTTTCCGCCCGCGCATTCGTCCGCGGGCTCACTGCGGGCTCGGCCGGGCCGAAGTTGACTGCCAATCGCCCGTGCCGCGGCTTGTGAATATGCAGAACAACTGCAACAGGCCCTGGAGGAACCAACTATCGATTCCGTTCACTTGCAACTGCAGCGACGGCACGTATAATGTGCGCGCCTCGCCGACGGAGGGGTTGATCTGCGCCGGGTCAAGCTCCGTCGAACCCATTGAATTAGACCTGTCAGTCGAGATTCCAGCCAACTGATCATCCACCGAGCGTTTTGGGGATAAGGTATCATGCCAAATCCAAAACTTGAAGAAGTCATCGCGATCCAAAAGCGCTGGGAGAAAACGTGGCTGGCGCAGCCGGGGGTCACCGGGGTCGACGTGGGATACCGGCTGGTTGCCGGCCAGCCGACCGATGTGCCGGCGATTCGTGTTTACGTTTCCAGCAAGGTCAGCGCGCCCCGCGAAATCCTCGCCCTAAAAGAAGTGGAAGGAACGCCGGTGGACGTCATCGAGCGGTCGTTTGAGCCGCAATGACGGTCGTTCGAACGACCCGCGACTCCCGCAGATTTACCCCGCAAAACCCCAACAGGCCAGGTGACGACAAATGAACCAAAGGAGCCAAAACATGAAAGCCGTGCCAGAGATTGTCCGCGTCAAAGAAAGCGTTGAGGCCGCGTTGCTGAAGCAGCCCGGTGTCACGGGAGTGGATGTAGGCTACAAATACGTCGCGGGTAAACGCACCGAGGAGATCGCCATCCGGGTGCTCGTGGCGAAGAAGAAAAAGACCGTGTCGAAAGGGGAAAAAATCCCGGACACGATCGAAGGCATCAAGACCGACGTGATCGAGCGCACCTACGAGCTCCAGCAGTTCCGCAACCGCAAGAAACTGGAGGATGTGGAGCTCCAGTTGGACTCAGGCCGTTACCGGCCGGTCGAGGGCGGTATGGGAATTGGTCCGTGCCGGGCCGTGGGGGGCTATGTTTACGTCGGCACCCTCGGCGCGATCGTGAAGGACAACGCCACGAACAATCCTCTGTGCCTGAGCAACTTTCACGTCATGTGCATCGACAACGGTTGGCATGTAGGCGACCAGATGTGCCAGCCGGGCCGGGTGGACGGCGGAAGCTGCCCGGCGGACGTCGTCGGCACGCTGCAACGAGCCGTGCTGGGCGGAACCGTCGACTGTGCGGTCTGCAACCTGAACTCGGGCATCGGTTACGTTTGCGACGTGCTGGAACTCGGCCATGTCGCCGGCACCGCAACCGCCGTGCTCAACGCCCCGGTGCGCAAACGGGGCCGCACGACGGGGTTGACCTACGGGTTCGTGGACAGCATCAGCGCTTCGGTCAACATCGACTATGGCGACGGCATCGGCGTCAAGACGCTGACCAACCAGGTGGGCGTTCGACCTGACACCGCGCACAATCCACTTTTCAGCGACCACGGCGACTCGGGATCCGTAATCGTGGACAACAGTCTGAAGGTGGTCAGCTTGCTCTTCGCCGGCAGCAGTGACGGGCATACCCTGGGCAATTCGATCGCCGACGTTCTGGCCGCATTGAACGTCACCATGTGCGTTGGGACCAAGGCGATCATCAAAGAGCATAAATTGGAAAAAATCGAGATCAAGGAGCTCAAGCTCGAAACCAAGGAGGTCAAGGACGCCAAGAACGAGAGCAAGGACGCCAAGGATCACAAGATCGAGCTCAAGGAGCACAAAGTGGAGAAGGTCGAGCTTAAGGAGCACAAGGTGGAGAAGGTCGAACTCAAGGAACACAAGGTGGAGAAATCGGAGGTCGATGTGGGACCCAAAATCATCGTCGACCATCCCAAAATCACCGACAACCCGGTTAATCCGGTCAATCCGATCGGGCCGGTGACGCACGGAATCGAGGCGCGCATCGCGCAACTCGAAGCTTCCGTGGGGCAACTGACCACCTTCATCACGGCGGCGATGCGACCCGACCTGAGTGCCGGTGCGCTGAAACAAGAGCCCGATCTGGGTGCGCTCAGTCAGGAACTGCAGCAGCAGGCCGCCGACGCTGCCCAGACCAAAGCCAGCACGGACTGCGGTTGCGGGAATTGAGCTGCGTTGTGCCAAAGCTGACCGAGGGCAGGACTCCGATCCCGGGGTTCCGCCCTTGTTTTGCCGCCAGGAATGACCGCACTCATCTTGCGCGGCGCCACCTTCCGCTCGTTGGCGACCGCACCGGTCGACACCGTGATCGAACTTGTTTCTCGGGAAATTTGAAAGCCGGATTCCTTCATGTGGCTCGTCATTTGTGAACCGGACGACACGTCGGCGCTCTGGGCCTATCAAGGCTTGCGGCGTCGCGGCCTGATCCCGATCGAGCTCGTCAGCCCGGCAGTGCTCGGTTCCAGTCTTCGCTGGGAGCATCGGGTCGATTCCGACGGCGCAACGATCAAGATCACCCTCGCCGATGGACGCCGGATTCACGACGGCGAATTGCGCGGTGTTCTCAACCGGATGTACTCGGTTCCGCTCACGATGTGGAACCGGGCCGCGGAAACCGACCGATTGTATGTCCAACAAGAGTTGTTCGCGTTTTATCTGAGCTGGCTGCACAGCCTTCCCTGCCCGGTGTTCAACCGTTCGACGGCGATGGGCCTTGCGGGAGCATGGCGCCCGGAATCCGCCTGGCTATGTCTGGCCGCGACGGCCGGATTGCCCACGCCAGTTTATCGTCAGACGAATTTCGACCGGGTCGACGAAACTCTCGGACAGCGGCGTCTGTTGCCGGCTGGCATTCAGGCCCACAGCGTGATTGTCGCCGGCCAGACGGTCGCCGGTGCGGCTGTGCCCGCAGCGATTGGCGCCGGCTGCCTTCGCCTGGCCCAATTGTCAGCGACGGATCTGCTCGGCGTGGATTTCATCGCGGGTAGCGCTGGCGCCTGGACCTTCGCGGGTGCCACTCCGCTGCCCGAACTGCGTCTGGGCGGCGACCCGCTGCTCGATGCGCTGGCGGCCGCCATGCGGGAAGGCAGTTCCGCCTCATGATCCTGTTATGCGGTATTCCCTCGGAACCACCGATCGCCCTGGTCACCCGGGCGCTGGAAGAACGCGGCGCGGCTTATCGTATCTTCAATCAGCGGCGCTTCGCGGAATGCTCCATGGTTTATGAGATCCGCCGCGGTGCGTTCGGCGGATGGCTCGAACTGTACGGCGAAGGAATCCCGCTGAGTGCGATTACCGGTGTCTACGTGCGCTTCATGGAAATGGCCCGGCTTCCCGAATTGAGCCCGCTGCCGGCGGCCGCTCCGGAACGGGCGGCGTGCCGGGCGTTGCATGACACGCTGACCCAGTGGTGCGATATCGCACCTGCGCGGGTGGTAAACCGGACCGCCGCCATGGCGTCCAACAACTCCAAGCCCTACCAGGCGCAACTGATCCAGGCCGCCGGATTCAACGTGCCGGAAACCCTGATCACGAATGATCCCGATTTGGTCCGGGCATTCCGGGCCCGGCACGGGCGCATCATCTACAAATCGATCAGCGGGGTCCGTTCCATCGTTCAAACACTTCAAGACAGCGACTTGGAGCGACTCGATCGCATTCGCTGGTGTCCCGTCCAGTTTCAGGCCTACGTCGAAGGCACCGATGTGCGCGTCCATGTGGTGGGCCGGGAGGTTTTTGCCACGGAAATCGCTTCGGCTGCCACCGACTATCGCTACGCGGCGCAGCAAACCGGCACTTCCGCCGAACTCAAGGAAACTCAACTGCCGGAGGAGGTCGAAGCCCGTTGCGTCCGCCTGGCGCAAGCGCTCGAGCTTCCTTTCGCGGGCATCGACCTGCGCCTGGCGCCTGACCGCCGGGTCTTCTGCTTCGAGGTGAATCCGTGTCCGGGTTTCAGCTACTACGAAGCCAACACCCATCAGCCGATCGCCCGCGCGGTGGCGGGCTACCTGGCAGCCGAAGACTGAAGCAGGGTCGTCATCGTGCGACGGCCGGTGGCCCGTCGCCGGCAACGAATCGTCTACCTGCTCCGCGACCGCCGCGGCCGGCTGCCGTTCTTCTTCGCCGCCAGCGCCGGCTTCGGCCCCCGTTTATAGTCTCCTGACTTCAGGGAGTTGATCTGGTCGCGGATCACCGCCGCCCGCTCGAATTCCAATTTTCCCGCCGCCTCCTGCATCTCTTCCTCCAACTCGGCAATGACCGCCGCGACGTCCGCATCGTCGCCCTCGGCCACCGCCAGCGGCTCGCGTCCACGTTCGCTGCCATCGTAAACGTGTAGGCTGGCCTGGGCGAAGCGCTTCACACTGCGCGGCGTAATCCCGTGCTCCTGGTTATAGGCGAGCTGTTTTTCCCGGCGGTAGCGCGTGACTTCGAGCGTCTTGCGGATCGAGTTGGTGAGCCGGTCGGCATAGAAGATCACCCGGCCGTTCTCGTGGCGGGCCGCCCGCCCCGCCGTTTGAATCAGGCTGGTCTCGCTTCGCAGAAAACCCTCCTTGTCGGCATCGAGAATGGCCACCAGCGCCACTTCCGGCAGGTCGAGCCCCTCCCGCAGCAGATTGATGCCCACCAGCACGTCGAAGTTGCCCAGCCGGAGGTTGCGCAGGATCTCCACCCGTTCAATCGCGTCGATATCCGAATGCAGGTACTCCACCCGGATCTTCGCCTCGCGCAGGAAGGCCGTCAGGTCTTCCGAGAGACGCTTGGTCAACGTGGTGACGAGCACGCGCTCGCCCTTTTCCGTCGCGGCCCGGATCTCGCCGATCAGATTCTCCACCTGCCCTTTCGCCGACCGCAGCGTGATCTCCGGATCCAGCAACCCCGTCGGGCGGATCAGTTGTTCGGCCACGACCGTGGAGCGCTCCAGCTCGAACGGGCCGGGCGTGGCCGAGGCGAAGACCGTCTGCCCCGTGATCTGTTCGAACTCCGCGAAGCTCTGCGGCCGGTTGTCCAGCGCCGAGGGCAGGCGAAATCCAAAATCCACCAGCACCCGCTTCCGCGCGAGGTCGCCGTTGTACATCGCGCCGATCTGCGGCACCGTCGCATGGCTCTCGTCGATGAACAGCAGGAAATCCTTCGGAAAAAAATCGATCAGGCAGAACGGACGTTCGCCCGGCTTCCGGCCGGTCAGATGCCGCGAGTAGTTCTCGATCCCGCTGCAGAAGCCCATCTCCTGCAGCATTTCCAGATCGTAGTTCGTCCGCATCCGGATGCGCTGGGCCTCGAGATATCGGCCGTTTTTCTCAAACCAGGCGACCCGCTCCTCCAGTTCGGCCTTGATGCCGCCGACCGCGCCTTCGAGTTTGCCCCGCGTGGTCACGTATTGGTTGGCCGGATAGAGGTCGAACTGCTCCAGCGGCCGCAGCACCGCACCGGTCAGCGGATCGAACTCGCTCAATGCCTCGACGTCTTCACCCCAAAACTCCACGCGCAACCCCTGCTCGGAATAGGCGGGCATCACGTCGACCACGTCCCCCCGCACCCGGAAACAGCCGTGCTTGAGCTCGTAATCGTTCCGTTCGTAAAGATTGTCGACCAGGCGTTCCAGCAGGCGGTTGCGGCCGAAGGCGGCGCCGCGGCGAAGTTCGATCCGCAACTCCGTGAAGTCCTCGGGCGAACCGAGGCCGTAGATGCACGAAACGCTGGCGACGACGATCACATCGTGGCGGCTGACGAGCGAACTCGTCGTGGAGATGCGCAGGCGCTCGATCTCCTCGTTGATGGACGAGTCCTTCTCGATGTAGGTGTCCGACGACGGCAGGTAGGCCTCCGGCTGGTAGTAGTCGTAGTAGCTGACGAAGTACTCGACGGCATTCTCCGGAAAGAAATTTTTGAACTCCGAATAGAGCTGCGCCGCCAGCGTCTTGTTGTGGGAGATCACGAGGGCGGGCCGGTTCAGCCGCGCCACCACGTTGGCCAGCGTGAAGGTCTTGCCCGACCCGGTGACGCCGAGGAGCGTCTGGTGGCGGTGGCCCGCCTGCAGCGACCGCACCAGCTCTGCGATGGCTTGCGGCTGGTCGCCGGTCGGCGCGTACTCGGCCTGCAGCTTGAAATCCATGCTCCATTAGGAAGCCAAGTCGCGCAAATGACAATCGCCGACGCTTGGAAGCCGGGCCCCGCATCCCCTGATTGTCGATGCGAAGCCATTTGCCAGCCGGCCGCGCTCCCGCCATGTTGTCGCGGTCAAGAACCTTTCCACCGGCCCCTTCCACCCCATGTCCAAGGCAATTGTTTCGACGCTCTACGACTCCGATGTTTTTCGCATGGCCTGCCGCCAGTTCGATCAGGCGGCAGACGCCATCAATCTTCCCGACGGACTGCGGGACCGCACCAAGTATCCGCGCCGCTGCCTGGCGGTGGCGCTGCCGATCAAGCGGGACAACGGCACCACGGTCGTCTTTGAAGGGTACCGTGTGCAACACAGCCTTTCCACCGGACCGTCGAAAGGCGGGCTCCGCTTTCACCAGGACGTCACGCTGGGAGAGGTGGCGGCCCTCGCGATGTGGATGAGTTGGAAATGCTCGCTGGTCGGGCTGCCCTTCGGCGGCGCCAAAGGCGGCGTCATCGTCGACCCGTTCAATCTATCCGTCGGTGAACTTGAACGGCTCTCCCGGCGGTACATGCAGGAGATGATCCCGTTCCTGTCGCCGCATGTCGACATCGCCGCGCCCGATATGGGCACCAATGAACAGGTCATGGCGTGGATGATGGACACCTATTCGAACCACGTCGGGCATGTCGAGCCGGCGATTGTCACCGGCAAGCCGGTCTCCCTTGGGGGATCGGAAGGCCGCCGCGAAGCGACCGGCCGGGGTGTGGCTTATCTTGTCAAAGGCTATCTGGATGACCTCAAGCTTCCGATCAACCAGGCGACCGTGGCGATCCAGGGCTTCGGCAATGTCGGCAGCGAGACGGCCGCGGCGATCTCCGAATATGGCGCGAAGGTCATCGCCATTTCGGATCATACCGCGGCGTTTCACAACGCGCAGGGCATCGACGTGCGCAAGGCGATCCAGTACGTCAAATTCAACCGCGTCCTGCACGATTTCGACGGCGGTGAGGCCATCACCAACGAACAACTGCTCGAACTTCCCTGCACCGTCCTCATCCCCGCGGCGGTCGAGCGGGTGATCACCGAGGCCAATGCGCCGAAGCTGCGCTGCCGCATTCTCGCCGAGGCGGCGAACGGTCCCACCACCAATGGCGCCGATCGCGTGATCGAGTCCCGCGAGGAGATTGAGATCATCCCCGACGTGCTCTGCAATTCGGGCGGGGTCATCGTCTCCTACTTCGAATGGCTGCAGAACCTGCAGAACTACTATTGGACCCGCAGCGAAGTGCTGACGAAACTTTACGCCATCCTCGACAAGGCCAAGGCGAGCGTCGACTACCAGAAGCGCAAGATGAAGTTCAGCCGGCGGCTCGCGGCCCTCACCCTCGGCATCCAGCGCGTCGCCGAGGCCAAGGAAAAACGCGGGCTGTTCCCCTGAGCCGGGACGATCCAGTTGACCAAGGTGGAACCCGCCGCCCCGGCGGGTTTTTCGGCGGTGAAATTCAAAGCCCGCCAGGGATGGCGGGCTCCACCGTTTGGCGCCACGGCTTCTCCAGTAACCGGTGTAGGAGCCTGCTCGCAGGCGATTCTTACCGCGGAATCGCGAGCAAGCTCGCTCCCACAATTTGCATCGATACGGCTGAGAATCTGGCGGACCCGCGTCCCGCCGGATTCCTACTTCTGCGCCCACCATGACTTCATGGTCTCCACCGCCTCGTGGAACTGGGGCGGAATATTGCGGATGGCGTCATGAATCTGGGGCAGATGATGGACGGCCAGCCAGAGGAGCAGGACCACGAATCCGATGCCGACGACGGCGTCGAAAGCGTAGATGAACGGCGGGGCGTAAAAGGGCCGGCCCGCCACGTTCCAATAATAGGCGCGGCGCATGGCCTTGAGCGGCCACGCGAGGAAATGATAAAGCACGATCAGGCAGAGCACTCCCGCCCAGACCGGGAAACCGCCCGGCAGCGGCACCCCGAACACCGTCCCCGTGGCGAGCAGCGAGATCAGCATGAAGATCCACAGCAGCGCCAGGCCCACCCGCATGATTGAAACGAACGGCAGCGCAAACCATGTACCGATTCCCGGCGGAAAACCCGGCACCCAACCCGGCGGACCGCCCGGTCGCCAACCGCGGACGTGCTCATGCATCTCGTTGTGGAATGTTCGCCGCCAGGAGCGCATCTCCCGGCGGAACCGCCGCCGCCACTCCCGATGCGCGTGCTTGTCGGCGAAGGTCTTCATCCCCTCGTAGTAGCCCTCCTTGGCCCGGCGAATGAATTCCTGCGCGGTAGGCGGCGGACCGTGAGCAGACGCCATCTCGGCCGGCGTCCGGGCGATGGGCAGAAGGAATAACAGCAGCACGTACGCCACGAAGCCAATTCCCCAGAAGAAGGTGAAGAGCAGAAAGACGAAGCGCACGAGCGAGACATCGATGTCGAAATAGGCGGCCAGCCCGCTGCAGACGCCGGGGCTCCGCCTCCCGTGAGGAATCCGGTAGAGACGCCGGATCGGAGGGCCGGCCCTGGTCTCGGCCTCCGGGCCTCCCGACCGCGTTCCCGTCGCCGCGCCGGCCGCAGCCGACCCCGACTCCGCCTCCGCCGAGGCATCTTCGACCGGGCCCATCTCCTCGACGATCTGCTCGACCTCCTTTGCGCCCACCACGGTCTTGTACGCGCCGAGGACGGCCCGGCATTTGTCGGCGATGGCCTGCTCGATGTCGGCGATGATCTCGTCCCGGTCGGGATTGCCCTCGAGCTGGCGGGCGGCGCCGTCGAGGTAGGCGCGCAGCGCTTCGAAGCCGCCCTCCTCCAGTTGAAAGGCGTTGCCGTTGAGATTGATGGTCGTGACCTTGTTCATGGGAGCGCGGCTACGGGCGGTTCAGGGAGCGAGCGGCTGGCCGAGATTCTTCACGGTGCCGCTGATTTTCTGCCAGTATTCGGAAAGCTCGTGCAGCCGTTCGCGCCCGCGAGCGGTCAGCTGGTAATACTTTCGGGGCGGGCCGGCGTCGGACTCCTTCCATTCGTAGTCCAGCAGCTTCTCGCGGCGCATCTTGCTCAGCAATGGATACAGCGTGCCCTCCTGCGTGGCGAACTCCGTCCCCTTGAGCTGTCTCAGGATGTCTGCGACATAAACCTGGTCCGCCGCAATAATCTTCAGGAGCAGGAACTCGAGGAGTCCCTTGCGGATCGGCGTGAATTTCTCGTTGAGGCCCATGGGTGGTGATCTGCCAAGCTACCTTGTTAAGAAAAGGTAGCATGCGTCACCAAGGCCGTCAAGGGGAAATTTCCGGAAACTTCGCCCGGACGCATGCAGTTTTACCACCGGTGGACGCAATGGCCGCGCCGCGTTTAGTCCGACCGCGGCGAGGACGCCGCGCCTCCCGACGTTCCGCGCCGCACCACTACGCCATCGCGGTGGTCGCGAAACCTGCGTTGCGGCCACCCGGGCTCGGCGTCAGCGGAAGAGCAGCACCGGCACCTTACAGCGGCGGATCATCGACGTCGTCGTGCTCCCGATGATCAACTGCCGGATGCGGCTGTGACCATACGCGCCCATGATGAGCAGGTTGATGCCGCGGCCTTCCACGTAGGCGCTGATCTCGTTGTCCGGCGCGCCCACCAACATCTGGGCCACCGGCGTGCAGCCCGCCGCCCGCAAGACGCCCTCGGCCGCCTGCAACGTCTTGAGCGCCGCCTCTTCTTCGTGGGACGCCGCCACCGTCACCAGGTGGAGTTCCAGATCGCGCAAGGCCGACGTGGTCGCCAGGAATTCCAGCGCCTTCTGGCAGCTTCGGCTGCCATCGTACGCCAAGAGGATGCGCTCCACCGCCTTGAAGGCCCGGGACGTGACAAGACATGGCTGGTGACTCGCCCGGACCACCCGTTCCATGGTCGAGCCGAGGTGTTCCGTGGCGAAGTTCGCGTTCTCGCCCCGCTTGCCGAGCATGATCAGGTCAACGTGCGCCTCGAATTCGTGAAACGTGTCGACCAGAAACCCCAGCTTGTGCGTGAAGTTGACGGGCGTCTGCGGCGCCTTGGAGGCAAAATGGGTCCGGGCCTGCTCCAAAATGGCTTTCGCCCGCTCCTGTTCGAATTCCTGGAGCCGGCCGAGCACCGCTTGATAAGGCTGGACGCCGAGGCTGCCGCTGAGGTCGGCCACCATCGGCACTTCGAATTGCCGCAGATCGGAGACGTAAAGTATTTCCAGCGCCGCTCCCGTGCGTTCGGCCAGCCACGCCGCATAATCGTAGCAGACAAATGAATAGGCTGAACCGTCGGTACAAACCAGGATCTTCTTCATGGCGGCGTTTTCCTCCGGGGAGACCGGACTTGAGCAAGGGTTGCGTTCCGAAACTCCGCCATGGTGACAGGCCGGTCCGCCGGCGTCAAATACTCGTGCCCGGCGGAATCACCGCGCCCTTGGGCACCACGAGCACGCCGTCGCGAATCATGATGTCGTGCGGATAATCCCCGTTGGCCTTGCCCTCGGGCGACAAGACGCAGCCGTCGCCGATCCGCGCGTTCTTGTCGATGATCGAGCCGCGGATGTTGCAGTCCCGGCCGACTCCGACATTCGGCAGGCCGCGGACGGCGTTTTCCTTCAGCTCCTCCTCACTTTCGTAGAGGTCGGCTCCCATCATCACGACGTCTTCGAGCCGCGAGCCTTCCCGCACCATCGCGCGGATGCCAATCACGCAGTGCTTCAGCGTGGCATCCGTGATGATCGACCCGTCGCCTATCACCACGTGGTCGATCGTGCAGCGATTGATCTTGGTCGCCGGCAGAAACCGCGCATGCGTGTACACGGGCGTCGTGTGCATGTAGAAATTGAACAGCGGCAGCGGCTGGGCGAGCGCAAGGTTGGCGTCAAAAAAGGCCCGCACCGTGCCGATATCCTCCCAGTAGCCCTCGAAGATATAGGCGAACAGGCGTTTCTTGCCCAGCAGGCTCGGAATGACCTCCTTGCCGAAGTCGGTCATCGAATTGTCCAGCGCATCCTGCAACACGCCGCGGCTGAACACATACATGCCCATGGAGGCCAGGAAGCGCTTTTCGGCCGACGGCGTGGTCAGCCGCGCCTCCAGCGCCGGACTCATCGCGAGGCTGTTGACCTCCGCGGGATCCTTCGGCTTCTCCGCAAACTGCTTGATCTCGAGATTGTCGTCCACCCGCATCACGCCGAGACTGGCGACCTTCGCGGCGGGAACCGGCAACGCCGCGATCGTGACATCCGCTCCAGTGGCGATATGCTGGGCGATGACGGTGCGGAAATCCATCCGGTAGAGCTGGTCCCCGGAAAGGATCAGAAGGTAGTCATGCGGGTACGTGCGGAAGTGGACGAAATTACGGCGAACGGCATCCGCCGTGCCCTGGTACCAGTTGGCGTTCTTTTCGGTCTGTTCCGCCGCCATGATGTCGACGAATCCCTGGCCGAATGAATCGAAATGGTAGGTGCTTTGCACGTGCCGGTGGAGCGAGGCCGTGTTGAATTGCGTCAACAGGAAGATGCGGTTGATCCCCGAATTCAGGCAATTGCTGATGGGGATATCGACCAGACGGTATTTGCCGGCCAGAGGCACCGCCGGCTTGCACCTCTCCTTGGTTAGGGGATAGAGGCGCGTGCCACGACCGCCGCCCATGATGATCGCGAGCACACTGGGGTTGATATTCATGGAAGTAGAGGAAACGAGAGCGTTCGGCCGCGCGACCGTTGACTCACGATCCCGGGAACCGTCTGGGCCGGCGCCAGAGGAATTCCCGTAGACCACGCAAAAGCAGTAGACCAAGGATGCAGAGGCCTTGCAAGGAACTCAATTAACTATAACACTTTTGGCACACTCCTCAAAATCGCCAGCTCAAAGAGACCAATTTTTATGTGTGGAATCGTCGGCTACGTCGGCAAACAGAAGGCATCGGCAATTCTGCTCGAAGGTCTGAAGCGACTCGAGTACCGCGGCTATGATTCCGCGGGCCTTGCGGTTGAGCATAACCACGCGTTCGAGGTGGTCAAGAAGGCCGGCCGCGTCGACAACCTCATCGCCCAAACCCTGAAGCGCCGCCTGGCCGGCAACACCGGAATCAGCCACACGCGCTGGGCCACCCACGGGGGGGTGACCGACGCGAACGCCCACCCGCATGTCAGCAGCGACGGCAAATTTGCCATCGCGCACAACGGCGTGATTGAGAACTACGTCGGCATGAAGAAGTTCCTGCTCAGCCAGGGCTATACATTCATCTCGGAAACGGACACCGAGGCACTGGTCAATCTCATCGCGTACCATTACAAAAAGGAGGTCGATTGCCCGGATACCAGCCGTTTCCTGGAGAGCGTGCGCAAAACCCTGCGCCATGTTGAAGGTACCTATGGAATCGTGGTGCTGTGCACAGAGCATCCGGGTGAAATGGTCGCGGCGCGCAAGGGTTCGCCACTAATCCTCGGAATCGGCGACGCCGAATTCCTGGTCGCGAGCGACGTTTCGGCGATCATCAGCCGCACGCAAAACGTCGTTTACCTGAAGGACGGGGAAATTGTGCATGTGACGCAGAAGAATTTCACGATCACCACCCTTGACCTGACGGACGTCGCCCCGGTGATCGACCGGGTGACCTGGACACTGGAAGACGCGGACATGGGAGGTTTCGCGCACTTCATGGAAAAGGAGATCTTTGAGCAGCCCGTCGCGCTGGAAAACGCCATGCGCGGCCGGTTCTCCGAAGACCAGAGCACGGCCAACTTCGGCGGGCTCAATCTGACACCCGCCGATTTCCGGCTGATCGACCGCTTTCATTTTTGCGCCTGCGGCACCGCCTGGCACGCCTGCCTCGTGGCGGAGCATCTGATCGAGCGTTTCGCGCGCGTCCCGGTGGAGGTCGATTACGCCTCGGAGTTCCGGTACCGCAACGTTCCGATGCGATCCAACTCGATCTTTTTTGTGATCAGCCAGTCGGGGGAAACCATCGATACGCTGGCCGCGTTGCGCGAGGCCAAACGCAAGGGCTACACCACGGCGGCCATCTGCAACGTCGTCGGCTCCACGATTGCGCGCGAATCCGATGGCGGCATCTATCAGCACGCGGGACCGGAAATCGGCGTGGCCTCCACCAAGGCCTTCACCTCGCAGATTCTCCTCTGCGCCATGTTCGCCCTCTACGTGGCGCGCATGCGGGACATGAGCTTTAGTGACGGCGTGCAGTATGTCCAGGCCCTCAAGCAGGCGCCCGACCTGGTGCGCAAGGTGCTCGAGCAGGCGCCCCATATCAAGGACATCGCCAAGCGTTACGCCCACCATCACGATTTCCTCTTTCTCGGCCGGCTCTCGCTGTTCCCCCTCGCCTTGGAAGGGGCGCTCAAGCTCAAGGAGATTTCCTACATTCACGCGGAGGGATATCCCGCCGCGGAGATGAAACATGGTCCGATTGCGTTGATCAGCGAAAGCTGCCCCACCGTCTTCTTTGCCCCCAAGGGCGAGATCTTTCAGAAGGTCGTCTCCAG
>DASRKV010000256.1:0-5765 GCA_035648795.1 Opitutaceae bacterium | reverse complement strand
GTTTTGTCCGGTCCCTGGACGAACGTGTGATCGTTGATGCACCATGGTTCTTCGGCCGCAAAAATGGTCTTGAACTCGCCCGCATCCACCAAGCCTCGCTCGACCTCGACGCGCGGCGCGACCGTTTGATCCTGCTTCACCTCCAACGTGAGCTCCGAGTCCGGCATCAGCCGGTCGGCGGCGTGCTGCTCCCCCCGCCTGCTTTCCATACGCAGGAGCCGGTATGCGCCGGCTTTGTCGGCCGGGATCGACACCGTCCATGCGCCTTGGCCGCGATAGATGGCGAAGGTCCAGAGATGCGTGCTGTCGGGACGCTCGACCTCGGCCCAGTGCTCGGCCCCTGGGTAATCGAACTCGATCCCCCCGAGGCACACGGAGAAGGCAGGCTCCGGTTTTCCCGTCGCGGAGGCCGCTGCCGTCGCGATGGTCAGCAGGGTCAGCAGGCGTACGCCTCCGAAGCGCGATTTTCCAGGCCGAAATTCGAGATCCATTTTTGTAGGTTTCGCCATGGCCGCTCAGCTTCGTTGATGGCCGGGTTGAGTGATGACGAATCGGCTCGACGCGCGACCGGACCGGATTTTCCCCATCTCTTCCGCGAGCCAGCGGAGGTGGCTGGACGATGACGTCCGGCCATCGGTTCGTGCCAACGCCGCCATTGTGGATGCTGGCGCCGTTGCGCAAAGGCGCGGCTTACTCTTTCGTTAGAATTCCCGGCCGCTGGGGCGCCCCGCGGCGGAAGCGCAAGGCCGAAGCCGCCCCCTCGGTCAGGCGTCCGCGGCTTCACGGGAAAATCAGGCGGCGAGGTTATAACGTACGAGCCATCGGAGGCTTTTCTCTTGTGTGTCCGTGTTCAAATTCTACTGCTCTGCTCTAAACACCCCATGAAACCCCTGTCGTCATGCGACTGGCGCAACCGTGCCGGGCGTGTTCGCTGGATTGCCGGCGGGCGCGCAAGGCAGTCGGTGATCGTCGTCCTGCTCCTGTTGGCGCCTTTTCGGCAGGCTCTTGAGGCCGTCGCTCCTGCCATGAACCAACGACCGGGCATTTATAATGTGATGGATTTTGGCCTGACGGGTCACGACATCCTTGCGGACACCGCTGCCATCCAGAAAGCCATCGACACCTGCGCGCGCAACGGCGGAGGGCAGGTGGTCGTGCCCGCCGGGACCGAGGCGACGATCGCGACCGTTGAGCTGAAAAGCCACGTCGACCTCCACCTGGAGCGCGGCGCCCTGCTCCGGGGCAGCCCCCATCATGGCGATTTCACGAGGTTCGCGCTGCCACCGGTCTGGTTCGAACCCGGCCCCGTGGAAAAACTGGGCGTGATTATTTATGCCGAGAAGGCTGAGGACATCGCGGTCACCGGCGCCGGGCGGATTGACGGAAACCATCTCGCTTATGTCACCGCAACCGGCCCTTTCATTTACCGGTGTGCCCTCGCCCGCCCTTTCACTGTCGTTTTCAAGGAATGCCGGCACGTTTTGCTGCGGGATGTTTCCCTGACGAACGCCGCCTTTTGGACCCTGCGGCTGCTCGGCTGCGATGACGCGATCATCGAGTCGCTCCGGATCGATGCCGACCTGAAAATGCCCAACAACGACGGGATCGACATCGACCGGTCCTCCAACGTCCGCATCCACGGCTGTCACATCACCACCGGCGATGATTGCATCTCTCTGAAAGCCACTCCGCTGAGCGAAGGTATCACCCGGCCCTGTGAGAATGTGGTCATCTCCGGCTGCACCTTGGTGTCGCGCTCCTCCGGCATTGTCATGGGCTGCGATGCTTCGGGCGACATTCGCGACGTGGTGGTGAGCGACTGCACCATCAAGGACAGCCACCGGGGCGTGGCCGTCCGGCTGAGCTTCGAGGGGACCATCGAGCGGGTGCTCTTCTCGAATCTGGTCATCGAGACGAAGATCTTCGACCCGATGTGGTGGGGTCGCGGCGAGCCGATCCAGGTCGTGGCCATGCCGTGGACCAGGCAAAGCCGGCTCGGGGTCATTCGTGACATCCGGTTTTCCAACCTGATCTGCCGTTCCGAGAATGGCGCCGTGGTTTTTGCGGACGAGCCCGGACACATCGAGAACATCTCCTTTGACCGCGTTTCCATCCTCCTCGACAAGACTTCGGCGTTCGCCGGCGGGCAGCAGGACTTCCGGCCCAACGAGACGCAGCCCATGCCGGTCATGGGCACCAGCGGCTTTCTTTTGCGGCACGCGGCCGGGGTCACCATTTCCGATTGCTCCATCCAGTGGGGTTCCCACCGGCCCGACTACTACGAGTATGCGCTCGACGCCGAAGCCTGCCCCCAACTTGCGGTCGGGAAGGAGTTCACCGGTGATGCCGCCCATCCGGGAATGCCGGCGCAACGACTGAAATAACGGACGACCGCGATTTCCAGCGTCCCGACCGACGCGGCCCATGAAAAGGTCCCGGATGCTCGTCTTTTCACGCAACCTTCTGGCAATGGCCGGGAGCGTGACCCTATTCGGCGCCTCTCTCGCCCCGGCGCCCCTCGCGGCGGCTCCGGAAATCGCCCTGGCTCCCGGGTCGACGCCGCGGCTGCGCCTCGCCGCGCGCGAAGTGCAGCGCTACGTTTACCTGCGCACGGGTGAGGTGCTGCCCATCGCCTTCCGCGACGTTCCGCCCGCGGGGGAAGCGATCATCATTGCCTGCCGCGGACAACCGCTGGCCGCGGGTGCGCCCCGGGCGACGGACGCCGACTTTCGGGCGCTCGGCGCGGAGAGCTACCTGCTGCAGACCACGACTGCGTCCGGCGCTGCGCCCGAGCGCCGGCAACTTTGGATTGTTGGCGGGGACGATCTCGGCGCGCTGTACGGCGCCTACCGCTTCGCCGAACGGCTCGGCGTGAGGTTTTACCTCTACCGCGACGTGGTGCCGGACGAACGCGTGCCGCTGCGCCTGCCCGACTTGAAGGAAGCGGCCAAACCGTTGTTCTCCGTCCGCGGCCTGCTGCCGTTTCACGACTTTGCCGAAGGCGCCGACTGGTGGAATCGCGACGACTATCTCGCGACGATCGGACAGATGGCCAAGCTGCGGATGAATTTCATCGGCCTGCACACGTATCCAGAATGCAGCGTCGGCCCCGAGCCAACGGTGTGGATCGGGCAAAAGGACGAGTACGACTCCCAAGGGCGCGTGAGTCGCAGTTATCCGGCATCCTACCACACGACCGGCCGCAGCGGCCAGGCATGGTGGGCCTACGCCCCGATGAACACGGCCGATTTCACCGGCGGGGCCGCGGATCTTTTCGAGCGGGATGACTTCGGCGCCGACGTGATGCGGGACCAGCCGTTTGCCCGGCAGACACCGGAAGGTTCGAACGTCGTGTTCAACCGCACAGCCGAGCTGCTGCGGAGCGCGTTCGCCGAGGCGCGCCAGCTCGGCGTGAAGACCTGCCTCGGCACCGAAACCCCGCTCGTGCTGCCTACGCTGGTGCGCGAGCGGATCCAGGCCGCCGGCCGCGCCCCCGGCGACCCCACGCTGGCTCGCGACATCTATACCGCGATGTTCGACCGCATCGCCCGGGCCTGCCCGCCGGATTATTACTGGCTGTGGACGCCGGAGAACTGGACGTGGGAGGGTGACAAGCCAGGACAGTTTGAAGCCACCGCCCGCGATATCAGGGCGGCACTGGAAGCGCTGGAGCGGCTGGGCAAACCGTTCACGCTCGCGACTTGCGGCTGGGTGCTCGGCCCGCAACACGACCGGGCCGCCCTGGACCAGCTCCTGCCCTTGGACTCTCCGATGAGCTGCATCAACCAGTCGGTCGGTTACCTGCCCATCGAACGGCAGTTCACCAATCTCAGCGCCCGGCCGAAGTGGGCCATCCCGTGGCTCGAGAACGATGGTGAACTCACCCAGCCGCAACTCTGGGCGGGGCGCATGCGCTTCGATGCCGCCGACGCGCGGCGCCTGGGCTGCACCGGCCTGATCGGAATCCATTGGCGCACGAACGTGCTGGCGCCAAATGTCGCGGCGCTTGCCGCCGCCGCCTGGGATCAATCCTGGATTCCCGCGTCGTTCGACCCCGCGCCGATCCCACCGCAAACCACCTCCGGTGCCGTCGGCGGCGCCCCCATGCCCGCGCCGGCGCCGCAGGATCGCCCCGCCGACGCTTTTGTCTATCAATCGGTGCGCATCGGGATGGAGGCGTATGACCTGCTGGTGCCCAACGGCACTTATGCGCTGACGCTGAAGTTCATCGAGCCGGGCGCGACCGGCGCCGGACAGCGGGTCTTCACTGTAAAGCTGAACGGTCACCCGCTCGTCGAACGGCTCGATCTCGCGGCGCAGGCCGGTGCGGCGCTAAGCTACGACATCTCTTCCCCGGAAGTACGGATCACCGCCGGAAATCTCCGGCTGGATTTTGAGAAGATCGTCGGTCAGCCATGCATCGCCGCCATCGTCATCGCCGGCACGACCGACGTCGGCCGGGCCCCGTACTTCCGCCGGATCAACTGCGGCGGCCCCGCGGCGCACGGCTATGAGTCCGATCTCCTGCCCGGGACGGCCCGGCCGGACCAGGCGCGCAGCATGCCCCTCGATGATTTCTACCGCGACTTCGCCACCACAAGTTTCGGCGCCGACGCCGGACCATCGATCGGGCGGATCTTCGCCCGCCTCGACGGCCGCCTGCCACAGACCGTCGAATGGATCGACGGCCCCGGCGGCATTATCCGCCATGGCGAATCGTGGGAGACGCTCGCGCCGCAGTATGCGTTTGTCGACGAACTCGCGGAGTTGCGGCCGCTGATCCGCGACGCCGCGGACCGCGCGCGGTTCGATTGCTGGCTCGGCCAGTTCCGGGCGTACCGCGCGATCGCCTGCATCGGATGTGCCGCGGGCGCGCTGGACCGGTTGATGGAAAAGCTGGCGCAGGAACCCGATCCCGTCCGCCGGCGCGAACAAGCGCGCGCCGCCGCCCTGCCGCTACGGCTGGACCTGGTGCGGCAATGGACCGGGCTGATGCAACTGGAGATCGCCGCGACCGAGACGACCGCCGACCTGGGCGTCCTCGCGAACCTCGAGCAGCACAGCCGGACCAACCTGCAGTTTCTCACCCGGCACGATGCAGCGCTGGTCGCCGATCTCGGCGAAGCCCTGCCGGCGCTCACGGAGGCGCAGCCGGCCGTGGAGTATTATGTGCAGGCGTCGTTCGGAACGGACCGGCCCATCCGCTGGCCGGCCTCCGATCACGGGATCAACGAGACCCTCGTGCTCTTCGAGGCGCAATAGACCGCCGCCTCATTCAAGGGGCTGTGTCCGCCACCGCGAAACGGACGACCGAGGCCGGCTCCGGCTCCGCGCCGGTCCAAAGCTCGAATTCTCCGGACTCCACGACCTGTTTCATGTCCTGATTCCACAAAGCAAGCGCGGCGATGGGAATCTCGATGTGCACGGTCTTCGTTTCGCCCGGGGCCAGCGACAACCGGACGAAGCTCTTGAGCTCCCGCACCGGACGGGTCACGCTCGCGATCAGGTCGCGGACAAAAACCAGCACGACCTCGTCGCCCGCCCGCCGGCCGGTGTTGGTCACAGTCACGGCGGCGCGCACCCGGCCGTCCGGGGCGACGGTCCGGGGTCCTTCCAGGTGGAGATCGCGGTAGGCAAAGCGGGTGTAGCTCAAGCCATGGCCGAAGGAAAATGCGGGCGTGGCCCGCTCGTCGATGTAAGCCGATGTCGCTGTGGGCGGCCGCCGGTAGGTGATGGGAAACTGGCCGACGGTGCGGGAGAATGAC
>DASRKV010000255.1:0-3811 GCA_035648795.1 Opitutaceae bacterium | reverse complement strand
CAGCCCGTCAGCGCCAGCACCAACGGACGCTTCACCGGCAGCGGACCGAAATCGAGCGTGACCGAAAACGGCTCGGCCAGCCCGCGCAGTTGCGGCCGGCGCAGCCGCACCGGGGAGACCATCTGGTTGTCGACCCGGGCCAGCGCCGCCGTGACGTCGAGACCATCGCTGCGCACAGCGTGCCGGGGCGTGGCGAGCGGACGCAGCGTCCAGAGCTCGTGCGGCGGGAACGGCGGCGCGGCGCGCATCTTGCTCGTCGGGTAAACGACCGTGCCGCGCGGGTGGTCGACCGCAATGAGCCGGGCTTCGTCCAGGTAGAGCGCTTCGCGCAGCTCGTCGGTGATGCGGATCTCGTAGGCGCCGTTCCGCGGCGGGAACCTCGTTTCACCGCCGAGCGCCAGGAGCTCCTCCGAGTCAGCCGGCACGTACTGTTTCTCGTTCTGCGGCAGCCCGAGCGGGGCGGCGCCGAGGATGTCCGTCACGAACGTGAACCCCTGCCCGTCCCAGGCGTACAGGTACGGACAGGAGCCGGTTGGGAGCGTCGGCTCGGTCACCGCCAACACGTCTCGCCCGACCGGCACGTCGATCTGCGCCGTGGAGAGGTCGAACCAGTGCTCCTTGATCGCGTCGAGCTGCCGGTGCTGCCCGACGCCGATCTCCAGCGGAAACCGCCGCACCGTGCGGCTGGTGCGCCAGTCGCCCGCCAACACCTCGACGCGAACCCCCAGCGAGCTGATGTTGGAGCGGTTGCCGGTGAAGCGTAGTTTCAACTGGAGGCTCCGATTGCCGCCGTCGTTCCGCCAGAAGCGCAGCCCGGCGTCCGAGCTCGTCACCAGGTCGGTGTCACCGTCGCCGTCGAAATCGGCGGCGACCATGCCGTCAACCGGACCGACGCGGTCCAGCCCGAGTTCCTTCGTCACGTCACTGAAGCCGGCGTGGCCGGCGTTGCGCCAGACCCGCACGCCGTTGCTGCCATAGGCGAAGAGGTCGAGCCAGCCGTCGTTGTCATAATCCGCCAGCAGCAGGCCCGAGACCTGAAAGCCGTTCAGCGGCAGGCTCAACCTCCGGCTTTGCTTGCGATCGACGATTTCGAGCGTGGTGGCCGTCGCGATCACCGCCTCGGGTCGGAGGTCGTTGTCGAGGTCGCCCGATTCCATCACGGCCCCGGTGGGCCAGCCCTGGGTCAGGTTGCTCGCCGTGAACGCCGCGGCGCGCTTTTTCGCATAGAACACGGGCGGAGCGTCCGCACGCGTGATGAACACACCCGGCAGGCCCTCGTTGTTCCAGTCATCCGTCATCACCTGCGCGGCGCCCGGAAACGCTTTCGGCAGCCCGGAGTCGCTCCAGTTGCCGTCGAAATAGAAGTTGCCGAGATTGCGGTAGAGGCCGAGGCCGGCCCCGCCCCGCTGCACCACGACCAGGTCCAGGTTCCCGGTGAAATCGAGGTCGGCCAACACTCCAGTGATCGCTTTCAGTCCGTCGAGCCCCGCTGCGCGGGTCGCGTCGCGGATCCGGCCATGCGCGTAGAACTTGAACACACGCGAATCCTGCTCGCCGAGCACGACTACGTCGGCGAAGCCGTCGTTGTCCAGGTCTCCGGTCAGGGCGACGCGATACCCGGCCCCGGCGGGCACGGGCAGCGGCCGGCCGAGCGCCGAGAAATGGCCGCCGCGGTCGTCGAGCAGGAGAAATCCGCCGCTCGTTTCCTGCGCGAAAAGGCTCGGGCGCCCATCGTGATCATAATCGATGACGGCCAGCGGACCGCGGCAACCGGTCGCCAGCGCGCCAAACGCCGCGGCGGTCTCCTCCACGAAACGGACCGGAATCCCGTGAGGGTCCGGTTGGCTCAGGACAAACGGCGACAGCGGCCCGGTGTACTTGCAGCGTTCCAGCGCGGACACGGTGACGACCGGGCTGGACAAACGGGCCTGGATTCGCTGGTGCTCCTCCAGCTCGCGCGCCGCATCGTCGGTTCGGCCGGCCCGCCGGTAAAGCCGGCTCAACTGGTAATGCGCCGACGGATGGTCGGGCACGGCCCGGATCACACCCTCGAAATCGCGGATCGCGTCGGGGATCTGCCCGAGCTCCTCCTGCGCCATGCCCGTCTGGAAATCGAGCGCCGGGACCGTGGGGTCGATCTTCCACGACTGCTGGAACGCCTCGGCGGCCTGCTCGGGCCGGTTTTCCCGGAGGAGCGCGCAGCCCAGCAGGTAGTACGCGGCCGCGCTGTTGTGATCGAGCTCGAGCGTCTGACGGCACATTGGCACCGCGTCGTCCGGCCGGTCTGCCAGCAGATACGCGTTGGCCAGGTTGAGCCGGACATCGGTGCTCTCCGGCGAAAACCGAAGCGCCCGGGTGTAGACGCCGATCGCGACGGCCGCATCGCCTTTTTCCAGCAGGCCGTTGCCGCGATTCATCAGCCGCGTGAACTCGGCGGATGCCGCCGCCGGCCGGCGAAGCCAAAAGACGCCTGCGATGATCGCGATCGCCAGGAATGCACCGCTTACCCAGATCAGGCGCTTGGACATATTCACTTGTTGGTGAAAGAAACGCGGCTCTGCAACTGTCATTGGTCGGACGTATTTCTGCATCGGAGGAGAGGGAGCCGATGAAGCGCTCGCGAGAGAACGGTCGATTTCTTCGCATGATGAGCACGTGAGTACACCATGTGCGCCGGAACGGGGCCGCGTCCGTAGGATAGGTGGGGATCCGGCGGTGGGAAGCGGATCACCGCGGACAATACGAGCGATCGCCGGACTCAAAATGCAAAAGGGGCGAATCGCCACAAACGCGGGGCCAGTCGCAAGGAGCCTGTCGGACTTCGTCCTCTATGCTCCTTGACAAATGGCTGCGCCATTTGCGGCCGACCGTGACTTAATGCGGATTTTCGGGCTTGGAACGTTTCGAAAAATGGGCGTTGAGGGCGGCGATCAGCGGCTCGATCTCTTCTTGCGTGACGGCCCAGACGATTCTGAAATCCACCGCTCCATAGTCGTGGGCAATTCGGTTGCGCATCCCGCGGATGCTTTTGAACGGGACACCCGGCAAAGCCGCCTCGGTCACCTTGTCGACCTTGTGCGCGGACTCGCCCAAGACTGAGATCCGCAGTGCGACGGCATCGCGTTTCTCGCTGTTGTGCCAGAATTCCTCGAACGAAACGCCGGCCGTGTAGTCGTGAATGAGCCGCGCGGCCTCCAGCATGTCGTGCAGGTAGGCGTCCTGGGTCTTGGGCGCTGCCTTAGGCACGGTAGATGACCCTTGCGTCGGCGAGGATCGACTCCCGCCGATACGGGTTGGACATCTGCTCCACCGAATCGCGGGTCAGCAGGTGCACGGGCACGCCGAGGATCGCAGCCATCTCGTCCTCCATCGCGAAGAAACGCAGGCCGGGATTCTTGGAGAAGGTTGCCATCAAATCGACGTCGCTGCCGCGCCTGGCTTCCCCTCGCGCAGTCGAACCAAAGACCTCCAGGCGGGTGATAGCCGCTTGACGGCAATATGCCGCCAGCATGTTCGCGATTACCTCCGATGTCGGCGGCAGGCGCAATCGGCTCGGTGCAGGCTTCTCGCCTGAGCGCACCGAGTTCCAAAACGCCACGGCCTTGGCCCGGTTGGCCGCGGTCTTCGCAACCGACCGGGCCTTGCCGCCCTTCCGGCTGAAGGCTGTGTGGTTCATGCCAGAAAGCTAAGCGCTTAGGATATCTATGTCGAGGGCAATGCCCAGGAGCATGTCGAACTTCTCCTCCATGCACCTTATTCAAATGGCTAGTTCCTGTGCCTTCTCCCTGTGTTGGACGCAATCGGACTAATT
>DASRKV010000254.1:0-4159 GCA_035648795.1 Opitutaceae bacterium | reverse complement strand
GAGGACGACCTCGTGTGCGTGCCTGGCACCTACGATTGGCTGTGCGGGGCGCTTAGGCACTACGCGCTCGACGAGAGGGTGATGAGCGTGACGGCGTGGACGCATCCCCGTGTGACGCCGGCGGATGTCGGTGACCAACCGTATTTCGACAGTCGCGCCGAGTGCTGGGTATGGGGAACGTGGGCCCGCGCCTGGCGCGGAATGTCGGAAGAGAACGCTCGCGCCAAGATGGCGGCAGTGGCGCGCCGCGGTCTGTCCCCGGCCGCCTACGGTTCCGATTTGCCGCCGATGGCGCGGGACGAGAAGCGCAAGAACATCTGGGCGGTGCGCTGGCTCTACCATCACCTGCAGCACGACGCGCTGTGTTTGCGCCCTCCGTGGAGCATGGTCGAGCACATCGGATTCGATGCCGCCGCGACCAACGCGGCTGCTGCAACCAGCTGGGCCAATCCACCGCTCCGAACTGTTCCACCCGTGCCAGCGGCGTGGCCGGAGTCGCGAGAGCACCCAGTCTGCCGGGCCCTCTGGGAGCACGCCAATCCGGCGGGCTGGCGGTCGTGGCTGCAACGGCTCCGGAGGAGGTGGGCATGACAACCGCGCCGCGCTTGCTCAAGAGGGTCTTGCCGACAGCGCTACGCCGGCGGCTGCGCCTGATTTTTGGCTGGCGGTGGTTTCGCGGCGACTTCGGCTCCTGGGAGGAGGCCCGGACTGCGGCTTCCGGCTACGATGCAGCGATCATCGTCGAACGCGTGCTGGCGGCCACGCTCGACGTGAGGGCCGGTCGGGCGGCCTACGAGCGCGACGGCGTGTGCTTCGCCCGGCCCGAACCCGACACGCCCTTGCTGCATGCGCTGCTGCGCGCGGCGGCAGCCTGCCCCGGTCGGCTGCGCGTGTTGGACTTCGGCGGGGCGCTTGGATCTGTTTACTGGAGGCACCGCGCGGAGCTGGCGGCGGTTCGCGGGCTGAGCTGGGACGTCGTGGAACAGCCGGGGTTCGTGGACGCCGGCAGGCGGCACCTCGCGGGCACGCCTCTGCGCTTTTTTGCCACGGTGGACGAGGCGGAGGCACCCGGGGGGCACGACCTGCTTCTTTGTTCGACGGCGCTGCAGTACCTCGAACGGCCCCATGCGGCCGTTGACGAATGGGTTGAACGCGGTTGGTCCTTTCTGTTATTCAACAACCTGCCAATGCATCATGGGAAACCAGACTGGCTGGCGGTGCAGCACGTGCCGCCTGAGATCTACCCGGCGAGCTATCCGGCCTGGTTTTTCAACCGCGAGCGGATGCTTTCCCATTTCACCGCGCGCTACTCGCTGCTAACGGAGTATGCCTCCGAGGCTGTCTGGCCGGTCGGGTGGCGCGAGTATCCGTCGACCGGATTGCTTTTTGTGCGGAAGGACTTGCGATGAACCTGATCGACCGCGTGCTCTCCGAGCCCGAGTTCGTGTCCGCACCGCCTATGCTCGTTGATATAGGCGCGGCGGGTGGCGTACCCCGGGCGTGGAGCCGGATCGCGCGCCATTCGGTGGCCGTGGCCTTCGAGCCCGACGCCCGTAAGTCCGCCTCGTTGACGGCCAAACAACGCCGCTTTCGGCGCTGGGTTTATGTACCCGCGATCGTCGTCCCGGAAGCGCCCCCGGCCGGGAGGGCGACGCTGCACCTAACGCGTTCCCCGCTGTGCTCGAGCACGCTGCAGCCGCGTCACGACGCGCTGCAGCGGTGGGCGTTCGCGCCGTTCTTCGGGGTCTTGGAACGTCGCGGGTTTCCGGCGACAACTCTGGAGGCCGCGCTCGCGTCCCATGGCCTGCCTGGCGTCGATTGGCTGAAGTGCGATACGCAAGGGACGGATCTGAGACTGTTCCGCAGTCTGCCGGAGCTGCTGCGCTGGCGGGTGCTGCTGGCGGAGTTCGAGCCTGGGCTCATCGACGCCTACGAGGGCGAGGACACATTGCCGCAGGTGCTGGAGGCGATGCGCAGCGAACCATTTCGGCTTGCCGCATTTACGATCGAGGGCACGCCGCCCGCCTTCAACGGCGGAGGGTCAGTCTGGTACCGCAGGCTTGCTCCGCCGGTGCCGGCCTGGGCCAACCTGCGCTATTACCGTGATATTGAGCCGGAAGACACCGCCCCCGACCGGCGTGCGCACCTGTTGTTGTGGGTGTTCGCGACTCTGCAGGGCCAACCCGTCTTCGCTCATGCGGCCGCCGCAGCGGGAGAACGGCGGTTTGGCGGTGGCGTGTTTGGGCGGATGAAGCTGGCCAGCCGTCGGCAGTTGCGGATGGCGATGTTGACCCGCTTTCCGGGACGGATCGTTTCGCGATTGTTTTTGCATCGATGAAACCCGGGCATTTCTGCACCTATTTCGACCGCGAGTTCCTGCCGCAGGGGCTGGCGCTGTGGCGTTCGATGCAGGCGCACGATCCGGCGGCCGTGCTATGGGTGCTCGCCCTCGATGACTTCACGGCGGACGTGCTGCGGCGCCTGGGCGAACCGGGTCTGCGGGTCGTGCCGCTGGCAGAGCTCGAGGCCGGCGACCCAGCCCTCGCCGCGGCGAAGACGAACCGTACGCGGGTCGAGTACTACTTCACGCTGTCCCCCTGCTGGCCGCGCTGGCTGATGCAGACGCGGCCGGAAATCGAACGACTGGCGTATCTCGACGCCGACCTGTTCTTCTTCGGTGATCCCGGCGTGGTGTTCGACGAGCTCGGCGCCGGCAGCGTGTTGGTGTGTTCGCACCGTTTCGCCCCCTTCCTTCGGCACTACGAGCAGCACGGACGCTACAATGTCGGCGTTCTGGCGTGGCGTCGCGACCGCAGCGGTCTCGCCTGCCTGGACTGGTGGCGCGAGCGCTGCCTCGAATGGTGCCACGATCGGATCGAGCCCGGCCGCTACGCCGACCAGAAGTATTTGGAGGAATGGCCGAGGCTCTTTACCGGGGTCGTCGAATGCCGGCATCCCGGCGTGAATCTGGCGCCGTGGAACTGGATGAACCACCGCCTCGGGTTCGCCCTCTCCGGCGCGGTGACGGTGGACAACCGTCCACTCGTGATCTTCCATTTTGCACGATTTCGCGCGCTCCGTGGCGACCGCTGGTGGCAGTCGGGGCAGCTCGATTATGGTGTCATGCCGTCGCGGATGCGCAATGCCCTCTACGGCGCGTATTGGCGGGCGCTTGCCGCGGCGGCGGTGGAGATCCGACGCGTCGCACCGGACTGGCGCTCCGCGCCCCGCACATTCCGGTTCAACCGCGCGTTCTGGCGCGAGCTGCCGTTGCGGGTGGTGTTCGGCAGCGACTGGCTACGGGTGGGCGATCGGTTCGTCTCCGGTCGGCTTGGAGTCGGCCGCTATTCGGGCCGGGTGCTCGCACGGCTGCGCACGATCCTCTTGCGGAAATAGCGGACCACCGATCCTGCGTCCCACAAGACGCATTGCCACGCCGGGAAATGCCGGTGCCGCACGACGATTTCTTCACGATAGTTGGCCCAGCGGCCGGCGTCGCTCAAGCCACCGGAGCCGCAAACGGCGACGCGCAAAGACAACGATGCGATCGGTATGCCTGCACGCCACAGGCGCAGATTGAGATCATAATCGGCCTGAAAGCGTAGCGACTCGTCGTAACCGCCTCCGGCGAAACAATCGCGATGATAGAATGCGGCCTGGTGGTGCACAAAATTCCGCGCGGCGTGCCACGGACGATTTGCCAACGGATAAATGCGCCCGTCATCAAAGGCGGCTTCTCCGGCGAGAACGGCCGCCGTGCGCGCGCCCAGATGTGCCGACGCCCGCGTCAGAACTTCCGGGTCTGCGAGTCGGTCGTCGGCGCCGAGGAAGAGAACCCAGTTGCCCCGCACGAACCGCAAGCCCTTGTTCATCGCGGCATATACGCCCGCGTCGGGTTCGGAGACAAGCGCGCCGAACCGGTCGCAGAGGGGCTCGAGCCACTCGCGCGTTCCGTCGGTAGAGGCGCCGTCGATGACGATGATTTCGCAGGACGCATTCTGCTGCTCCCAGACGCTTTTGAGCGCGACTTGCAGGCGTGGTCCGGGGTTCTTGGAGGCGAGGATGACTGAAATGACGGGTGCCGCAGACATTGCCTTGAGGTCCGAGCTTCGCCTAGCCTGCAATGTTGTCGATGTCGAATCCGCCGCCAATCCTCAGC
>DASRKV010000253.1:0-3709 GCA_035648795.1 Opitutaceae bacterium | reverse complement strand
CATCTGTTCGTGGTGCGCGACCGGCGGCGGCAGGGAATTGGCCGGCGCGTGATGCAATTGCTGCGGGAGGAGATCTGGCCGCGCGGCCGCCGGCTGACCGTCGAGGTGCTCTGCGCCAACACGACGGGCGTCGCTTTCTGGAAGGCCATGGGCTACGCGGAGTATTCCCTCTGCCTGGAGATCATGCCCGACAAACGGCGGTGAGGATGCTGGCGGGACGCAAGTCCGACAGCCGCCTACACCAACCGCTCCAGCTCGCGGTGGTTGACCTTGCCGGTGCCGAGCTTGGGGATTTCCCGCACGAACCGCAGTTCGCGCGGCACGCCGAGATTCGGCAGACCTTTCGCGCGAATCACGGCGCGAATTTCGTCGAGCTTAAGGCGGGCTTCGTTGCTCACGGCGATGAGCTTTTCGCCTTTTTCGTCGTCCGGCCGGGCGATCACCGCCACCTGGCAGCGCAGTCCGTAATGCGAAAACGCGCCGGCCAGGGCGTCTTCGACCGCGCCCAGGCTGACCATCTCCCCGCTGATTTTCGCGAAACGCTTCAGGCGCCCTTGCAGGTACACGAATCGTTCGTCGTCCACCGTCGCGATGTCGCCGGTGTCGTACCAGCCGCCCAATGCTTGAAAACGCGCGTTGGCCTCTTCGTTGAGATAGGCTTTCATCACGTTGGGGCCGCGCACCAGCAACCGGCAACCCACGGTCACGCCGTCGACGGGCACGAGCCGGTAGTCAATCCCCGGCATCAGCCGGCCGGCCGCGCCGTGTTTCGGTTGCAGCGGAGTGTTGACGGCGATCACCGGGCTGCACTCCGTGGCACCGTAACCCTCGAGCACGCGCACGCCGAACCGCTGGGCCCAGACCGCCGCCGTGGCGTCCTGCACTTTCTCCGCGCCGGAGAAAAGATAGCGGAGCGAGCGAAAGTCATACGGATGGGCGCGCCGGGCGTAGAGATTCAGGAAGGTATTCGTCGCGAGGAGAACCGTGCTGTTCTGCATATAAACCAGCATCGGAATCACGCGGTAATGCAGCGGTGAGGGATAAAGAAACGTGCCAAAACCGCGGATGAGCGGAGCCAGCAATCCCGCCGTCAGGCCGAAGCTGTGAAAGAGCGGCAGCGCGTTGAACATCCGGTCGCCATCCTGGAGGTCGCAGACGGCGAGCATCTGGCGGACGTTGGCGAGCAGGTTGGCGTGGGTCAGCTCCACGCCCTTCGGCGCGCCCTCCGAGCCGCTCGTGAAGAGCACCACCGCGGTGGATTGCGGATGGCGATCGCGCGGGCGGGGGAGCCGCGCGAGGCCGAACAGCGCGGACAGCTTGCGCAGGGCGCCGATATTCCGGCGCACGTCTTCGAGATAGATGAACTGGATGCCGGCCGCGGCCAGGGGTTCCAGCTTCAGCCGGGCTTTCTCCACGAACGCGCGGGAGGTCACCACGTGCGTCAATCCGGCGAGCTGGGCGCAGGCCAGCATCGTCGCCGGACCGCTGGTGAAATTGAGCAGCGTCGGCACCTTGCCGAGCGACCACAGGCTCAACAGGGTCACCGGCGCGGCGGTAACGTTCGGCAGGAGGACACCCACGCGGCCGGCTTCCCCGGGCAGCAGCATCCGCCACTGATCGCCCAGCAAGGCGGCGGCCCGCAAGAAGCGACGATAGGTGAGCTTCTGGGTGACATCCTCGAGGACGCGGAGACCGGGTCGCTGCCGGGCGGCGGCGACAATGGCCTCGGGCACCGTCTGGGGGCCGAACGACATTTCCGTCTCGAACTGCTGCTCCAACATCCGGTCACGCAGCCAGTCGGTGAGCCGGTTGCGTGCGTCCGTTGCGGGGAGCTGGTCGAGCTTCGGCGGGGTGAGGAGCGCGCTGAAATGCACCGTGACGCGCGGGCGCAGCCGTTTCCGGTCCCGGTTGTGCGAGAAAGGCAGCCGGTGGGCGCCGCGCAGACAGGCCGTGATCACGCGGGCATCGGAGCGGTGAAGCAGGAAACCAGTCCCGTCGAAGAGCTTCATGAGGCCGCCCGTCGTGGAGATGCGGCCCTCCGGAAACAGGACGAGCCGTCCGCCGGCTTGCAGGTACTCCGCCATGTGTTTCGCCCCGTAAGGCGACAGCGGATCCACGGGATACGTCCGGCGGTTGACCATAATCCAGCGGTGGAGAAATGAGGTCTGGGCGGTGGCGGAGGAGGTGACGACGCGCCAGTCGCGTTCAAGGCACACGCCGATGAACAGCCAGTCGAACCACGAGAGGTGGTTCGGCAGCAACAAGACGGGTCCGGGAGTCGACAGGACGCTCTCGTTGAAGCCGTGAAAGCGGAACAGCAGGCGGAGGAGCAGCCGGACGAGTTTGTTCATGGACGAGACGCCGCGGGCCCGGCGGCCGGAAATGATGGCAGGCGGTTTGGCGCGCGTTCGGTATCGCGCTGCAGATGGCGGGCGCCGCACAACCACAAAACGCCGGCGACGAGGAACATGACGCCGACGACCAGAAAGCCGGCTTCCATGCTGTATTTGTCGCTGAGGACGCCGATGATCACCGGAGAAATCACGTCGCCCAGGAGATGGATCACGAAGATGTTGAGCGCGAATCCGGCGGCGCGCATCGAGGGATGCGTCACGTTGGCGAGGACCGTGTTGGTCGGACCGGTGTTGAAGAACAGGCAGAAGCAGGCGAGGAAGATCAGCACCCAGCCGAGCGGGAAGGGCGCCTTGAGCACCGCGAGAAAGAGCGGGAAACCGGCGAGCATCGCCGCGCCTGACACCAGAAAATACGCGCCGGGGTAACGCCGCCGCAGCTTGTCGCCAGCCAGGCCGCCGAGATAGGTGGCGACGACCCCCGCGACGACGACGATGGCGCCGAAGGTGGTGATCGGAGAATCGCCCGTGCCGGGGCGCTGCTTCAGGTAGGACGGCATCCAGAACGCGATGCCGCCGATGGCGAAGGTCATCGCGGCCATGCCGAGGGTGCAGAAAACGTAGGACGGTGTGCGCAACAGCAGCGAATAATCGCGCCAGCGGACGGCGACCGGCGCCGCGGCGCGGCCCAGGTCCGTCTGACCGCGCGGCGGCTCGCGCATGAAGAAGCTCCAGACGCCCAGGGCGATGCCCGGTCCGACGACGAGATAAAACGCCCAGCGCCAGCTTTCCGGACTGGTGCCGAACACGCCTGCGCCCCAATGACCGAGGCCGGACTTCGCCACCCGCTCGCCCAGCACGTAACCGAGCGCGCTGCCGACCGGGATCGCCATGTAAAACCACGCGAGAACCTGGCCCCGGACTTTCACGGGATAAAAGTCGGAGATGAGCGACGGCGCCACCGGACCGTAGGCCGCCTCGCCAATGCCGACGAAACAGCGCGTCAACAGGAGGACCAGAAAGGTGCCGGCCAACCCGGAGGCGCCGCTCGCCAAGCTCCAGAGCACCACGCCGATGCCGACGAGCATCCAGCGCGAATATCGCTCGGCCAAGCGGCCGAACGCCGGCGCTCCGACGGTGTAGACGACCATGAACGCGGTGCCCAGAATTCCGATGAGCGCGTTCTCCGGGGTGAAACCGAGATGGTGTTGCGACCACTGCAGCAGCGCCGTGAGCGTGGGACTGCCCCGGACGGTTCCGTCCGCGTTGAAGCAGGTGTCCTTGATCCAAGGAACCACCGCGGCGAGCACATTGCGGTCGATGTAGTTGAACAAGTTGATCAGGAGCAGCAGTCCCAC
>DASRKV010000252.1:0-7532 GCA_035648795.1 Opitutaceae bacterium | reverse complement strand
GAGCCTCGGGTGTGGCGTTGGCCGCCGGATCGAGCGGCAGGACGGTCATAAGGAGGACTGACAGCTACCAGCCTATTGCTTGCCGCTCGCTGCCGCAGGCTTCTCCGGTCGCGGAAACAGCACCAGTCCGGGCTGCAGCTTCGCCCCGGCGAGACTCGCGCCCCACTGGAGTTCGTCACTCCACTTCGGGGCCGGCGTGTGGCCAAGCGCGGCGTAGACCTTGGCGGTGGTGCCCGGGGTCACCGGCGCCAGCAGGGTAACCCCCAGCCGCAGCGCCTCGGTCATGGTGGCGAGGGACGTGCGCAGCAACGCCTGGTCGGCCGCCTCGGTCGATTTGGCGAGTTTCCATGGCGCCCGTTGCTCGACATACCGGTTGATCGCCTTGATGAAGGTGAGCGTGCGTTCCAGCGCCGCGTGGAATTGGAAGCCCTCGCACAGCGAAATTGCCTCGTCGCGCGTGCGGCTCCAGAGCGCCTGCAATTCACGCTCGGGCTCTTCGACGATCTCGGCCGCCGGGACGACACCGCCGGCGTAACGCCCCGCCATGTTGAGGGTGCGGTTGACCAGGTTGCCGAGATCGTTCGCCAGGTCGCTGTTGTAGCGGCTGAGGAAAAGTTCGAGCGAAAACTCGCTGTCCTGGCCGACGTTCATCTCGCGGATGAGGAAATACCGGAAGGCGTCCGCGCCGAAGCGGTCGACGACGTCGAGCGGATTTACCACCTCGCCGGTGCTTTTCGACATTTTCTGACCGCCCTTGAGCAGCCACCAGCCGTGCGCCAGCAGCGCCTTCGGCAGTTCGATCCCGGACGCGTGGAGCATGATCGGCCAGTAGACCGCGTGGGCCGGGGTGAGAATGTCCTTGCCGATGACATGGTAATCGACCGGCCAGTACGCCGGATCGGGCCGGCCGTCCTTCCAGATCACGCTGATGTAGTTCACGAGGGCATCGAACCACACGTAGGTCACGAAGCCGGCGTCGAACGGCAGCGGAATGCCCCACGCCAGGCGTTCCCGCGGCCGGGAGATGCAGAGGTCGTTCAGCGGTTCCTTCAGGAATTCAAGCACCTGCTTCTGGCGGAACCGAGGAAACACAAAACTCTCGTTGTGCTGCAGGTAGTCGACCAGCCAGTCCTGGTGGGCGCGCAACTTGAAGAAATAGTTCGGCTCCGTGATCTCGCTGACCTCGCCGTAGATCTCGGGCCAGGTGCCGTCCGGCAGCCGGTCCTTCGCCTGGAGGAACTGTTCCTGGCGGGTACTGTAGAAGCCGCGGTACTCGGCCTTGTAGATCTCGCCCTTGTCGTAGAGGCGTTGGAGCAATTCCTGCACCACGCGCGTATGCCGTGGCTCGGTGGTCCGGACGAAATCGTCGTTCGAGATGTTGAGACGGCGGCAGAGCGCGCGGAACTCGGCAGAAACCTCGTCCACGAAGGCGCGCGGCTCGACCCCGCGTTTGCGGGCGCTCATCTGCACCTTCTGGCCATGTTCGTCGGTGCCGGTAAGAAAGTGGACCTGATCGCCCATCAGCCGCCGGAAACGCGCGATCACGTCGACCAGCACCTTCTCGTAGGCATGACCGAGGTGCGGCGACCCGTTGACGTAGTCGATGGCGGTGGTGATATAGAACGACTTCATGACGGAAAGGGTTCAGACCGTAGTGCGCCGGGGAAGAATGTCGATACCGCCGTAGCGGACCGCGCGTGGCATGGGCGTTTCGCCCAGGTCCGGGGTTTTGCAGAACGTGGCATGGGCATCTTGCCCATGTCTGCGCCATTTTCCCAATTCACGGGCGGGCTGCCCGGGCCACTTTCATCCTCGCAGGCGCGGATTGCACTCTTCCGCCGTTCTCCTATACCAGAACGCCGGTCAACCCCATGCAGCCGTTTACCCGCCACCTCAGTCTCGCGCTCATTCCCCTGCTGACTTTCCTCGCGGTGGCAATGGCGGGAGAGGCGTGGCTGCAAAAGGAGACGCGGCGTCTCCAGGCCGATGCCGTCGCGGCACGGCGGACGCAGTTTGTTCAGGCCCTGGCGATCACGCAGCGGGCCCCGGAAACCTGGGACGACGCCTTTCAGCGCGAACTGGGCGGGTTGCTGAGCGGCACGGTGACCCTGGTCCGCGATAGTGGCATGGGCAGCTTGTCTCTGTCCCCGCAATCCACGGGCGTCTCGCCCATATCCGGGGAACTCCACGCACCGGGTCTCCTCGCCTTTGATTATCCGTTTCCCGGCGCTGCCGGGCTTCACGCCCGGGTCACTTTCGCCGCGCCGGCGGCCAGCCGGCTGATCGGCCTGCACCAGGAGATGCTCCTCGCCGTCGTCCTGCTGGCGTTGGTGTTGATCGCCGTGTCCGTCCTCCTTTCCTTCTACCACCGGCCCGCCAGCGAACCGGGATCGCGCGCCCCCTGGCGCGGCGTCCGCTCCGAAATGCTGGGCGTGGAGCATTTCGCCCGGATCTCCGTCGAGCGCAGCGAAGCGCTCAAACAAGAATCGGGCGCCCGCCACCGGGCCGAGGAGGACCTGCAGGTCAGCCGCACCCTGCTGGACCGGTCGATGCAGGCGCGCGTGCAACTGGGCCGCGACCTCCATGACAACATCTGTCAAACCCTGTACGCCGTCAGTCTCTCCCTCGAGGCGGTCAGGCGCAACGTGGCCGGCGAGGCAGCCACCGCGACCGGGCCGCGACTCGACCAGTGTATCGCGGAGTTGCGCCGCCTAAATCATGAAGTCCGTTCCTACCTCAAGGATCTGGAACCCGACGCCGTCCGCCACGAACCGTTCCTGGAGGCGATCGCGGCGATGCTCGGCGCCCAGTCACGAACCGGTGGCCCGAAACTGGTGCAGGATCTTGATCCGGAAGCGACCGATCTGATCGCACCGGAGCACACCACCGAGGTCGTGAGTATTCTTCGTGAAGCCGTCAGCAACAGCGTCCGGCACGGTCGCGCCCGGACCATCGCGCTGCAGGCGCGCCGGGGCGAAGCGTGCGTGGTTCTCGCCGTGCAGGACGACGGCACCGGGTTCGATTTCGCGGCGTCCGGCGGCCAGGGCCACGGGCTCGCCAACATGCAGGCGCGCGCTGCGGCTCTGGGTGGCTCGCTGAAGATTACCTCCGCCCCCGGAAAAGGCGCTCGCGTTCTGCTGACGCTGCCGATTGGGTCGGCGCCATGATGGGAACAACATTTCGGTGGATTGCGAAGTTGTTCGAAAGTGGCACGGGCGTCCCGCCCGTGGTTTGGCAAATCTTCCGACATCGGCAGGATGCCCATGCTACTTGCCTCGGGCGTCCCGCCCGTGGTTTGCTCCGCTCGCCAATGCTCGGATGAATCGCCCTGCCGCATGAGCACCCCCTCCCATCCCATCCGCCTGGTCATTGTGGACGACAGCCCGCTGATTCGCGCGGGGCTGCGCGCCGTGCTGGAGGGGAATGCTGCGGTCGAGATCGTGGGGGAAGCCGGCACCGCCGAGCTGGGATTGGCGGCCGTCATGCACCACACGCCCGACGTGGTGCTGCTCGATTTGCGGCTGCCCGACCGGTCGGGTCTCGCGGTCTGCCGTGACATCGTGCGGCGCCGCCCGGAAACCCGCGTGTTGATTCTCACCTCGGCCGCGGACGAGCGCAACGTTCATGAAGCGATCGCCTTCGGCGCCCACGGCTATCTGCTCAAGGAGAACGACGGCGCGTCGCTCGTCGCCGCGATCATCCGCGTGGCGGCCGGACATTCCGTGGTGGATCCGTCCCTCACGGACCAGATGGTCAGGCTGATGAAACGCGGCCAGGAACCGACGGGGGCGGAGCGGCTCGCCGTACTGTCGCCGCAGGAACGGCGCGTGCTCGCGCTGCTCGCCGACGGCCTTACCAACAAGGAAATCGGCGCGAAACTCGGGCTGACGGAGAAGACGGTGAAGAATTATCTCAGCAACGTGTTCGACAAACTCTGCGTTTCGAACCGGGCCCAGGCCGCGGCATTTTACGCCCAGTCTCCCGCGGATGCGGGAAACTGACTCTCAGCCGTAAAGATGCAGCCAGATGTGGGGCGGGATCGCCCTACATCATCGCAATGTCAGAAGAATTCCCGGCGGGGTGCGGCGACCCCGCCCTACACTATCGCAACGTCGAAAGCCGGGGCGGACTAGAGGCTTTGGCCCCTAGCCACCTAGGGACTTTTTCCCGGACGTCCGGCTCTTCTGCCAGGCGGCCCGGAGTGGTATAAAGATAGGCGCTAAGAAAGCGTACCTATGCCATCCCACTCCAGCCGGACCTCTCTCTCGGCCCTTGTTTCACCTGTTTGCCGGCCCGTCCCGGCATCGCGCGATGCGACCGGCTTGTCGGAGGCCCGGTCCTTCAAGCCGGACAAGGATCCTGGCCTCCCTTCTGGCCGCCGGAGTTCCCGCGGCCTGACACTGGTCGAGGTGGCCATCGCGCTCAGCGTCCTCGCGCTCTGCCTCGGCGGCATTCTCGCCGCCCTGCTTCAGTCGCGCCGCCTGACGGATGGCAGCATTGTCCAGACTTCGGCCGTAATGGTTGTCCAGGGTTACATCGAACAGATGAAGACCATGGGTCTGCCGGACCTCATCAATGCTACCGGTCCGACCCCCACCCCCATTCCTACAAAATTCGACGATACCCATGATGACCCCCTGGCACCCTCGACCGGGACCCCACCGACCAACCTTAGCTCGTTCATACCTGGTGACGCTTCCAGCGTTCCCGCCGGCGCGGTGGACAATCTGAAGGACTTTCCCGACCGGAGCGGGACGCAAGGGCAGGGATCGCCGTCGACTTGGGCCATCACCTGGCCAGGAGCCAATCGGACGTATGATCCGCCGCTCGGTCTATACCCGACCTCCACCCCCTATCCCGGGGATCTTCATCTCAATCTCTGGGTTTGGGTCCAGAATCTTACCGGCCTTTCCGGCGGGTCAACCAACGCCGCGGACGTTTACGGAATTACCATTATCTACACCTGGCAGCTCAAAGACGGCGCCAAGATCCGCTATTTCATGGGGTCAGTCCGGACCATCCGCTCCAAAGTTCCAACCATGTAACCATGCAAACACGTCTCCTCCGTTCCCCTCTGCCCGCGCGCGGCTTCTCCCTGGTGGAAATGATGGTCGCGTTGGCCGTCCTTGGCCTCGCGGTCGCGGGGACGGTCATTTTCACCTACCAGGCGCTCAACACCTACTATTATGAAAGCGGCCGGCTGCTCCTGAACCATGACATGCGGAAGTTCACCAACGACATGACGACCGACGCCGTCTATTCGAATTATTTCGAGATCTACCCGGATTTCGCCACCCGCAGCAAGACCACCGCCGGAGTCACGACCGATGCCTGGCTGCCAAACAATCAGTCCGGCGACTTTCTTCTTCTGGTTTTTGCCAGTACCAATCCGTCAAGTGGCGTGACTACCGTCAACCGTCTGATTGGCTATTACCGGGATACCCCGGATCCAACTGATCCAACCAAGAGTATCCCCACCAACAGCGGCTCGGTGCGGAGGTTCGATGTCGCGATCAGTCCGGCAGTCGTCATCGGTTCTCCCACCAATGCCGGCGCCACTCCACCGGTCTATACGATGTATGATTTGCTCAACAAATACGCGCCAACCGGCACTACCTCCACAACCATCGCGGTCCAGACCGCCACGGGATTTCTGACCGATCCCGCCACCGGCACGATCTGCCGGATCTTCTACAATTACCGAAACTCAAGCGTCATGGTCAACGGACAGTTCACGGAGAATGGCAATCTGATCAGGAAGGCCGCCAACACCTACAATTTCACCGTTTCTCCCCGCGGTTGATTTCCACCATCCTATGAATCCGCTTCTCTCCTCTTCCCGGCCGCACCGCTCGCGCGGCTCCGCTTTGATCACGGTTCTGCTCTACATCTTCATCCTTTCGATGCTGGTCGCCTCTGTCCTCGGTTGGTCGCTTACTGAGCGCCGGCTGACGATGCGCGCCACTTACTGGCTGGAAGCCCGCAACGCGGCCGAAGCCGTCGCCGAATACGGTTTCTCCCAGATCGCCTCTCAATTCAGCAGCCACGCCAACCCACCCTCGTTCGACCCGGGCGGCTCGACACCGCTGGCGCTGCCGCCCGCCTCTTTCTTCACCGGCAGCCACGTCGACACCAGCAGTCTCGAGGTCATCGGCGGCACGGCTAATCCCCTCCCCGCAGGCGGCGCCCTGTATTTTGTCGATCCTAAGGACCCCAACAACGCGGGCGAGACCCTGAAGGGCCAGTATGTTTACCGTCGCGACATCCGGGTGCTCGCCAAGGCGACCGTGCGTCCGCCCCCGTCCACCGGCTTCTCTCCGGTCACGGTTTACCTGACGGAGAACGTCTCGGTCCGCGGCGCCCCGCTTTTCGCCAACGCCATCTTTTACAGCAATAACGATCTCGAGGCCGCGCCGGGACCGATGTTCGACATTTACGGACCCGTTCACGTCAACGGCAACCTGATCATCAGCTCCCAGGGGACCGTCGAGATGGGCACCGCATCTTACATCAATTTCCGGGGTCCGGTTTCTGCCTCGGGCGACGTTTATCACGCCTGGGGTAATGTGAACGCGGCGGCCGAGGGCCGTGGATACCATATGACCTCGGGAGACAATCCAGGGGAGCCGCTGGGCAACGACCCGCTGAACTTTATGACCACCCTCGGCACTCTGGTCAACCTGAAGGGCTCTGACGGCACTTGGCAAGACAGCACCATGGGGACCGACAGCTCCCTCTTTAGCTCTAAAGGAGTATATTCCAACACCAGCATCCCAGCGCTCGCCCCAGATGGCACTGGTCAGCTTCAATCCAAATTGTCATCCGCTTTCCACGATAACGCTTTGACGGTTTGGGGGGGCAACTTGCAGACCGAGGCGATGGACGTGGCGGCCTATAATCCAGTCGGGGCTGGCGGACAGGTCAGTGGCGATGCGTCGAATCCGATTTTGGCAAATACTGACGCAGCCGATTCGGTTGGATATGGGCCCCACTCCATGATCGACCCGCCCAACACGAGCCTGTCGAGCAGCGATCCTTATTATGCCGCCAAGAATGAGGTCGAGAAGCAAAAGCTCTCCAACCAAGCCGGCCTGTATGTGCAGGTCGTGGTGACGCCCGGAACCAACGGCGCGCAAGACAGCGCCGCAGTCAACCTTTATGGCTGGCCGGGTTCGGCTCCGACGGGCACACCTGCCAACCAAGTGGGTCCAAACGGCGGCATCTTGTTGGGCTCCGCACCGGCGGGGTTGGTGACGTTTATTCCCTTCAGCGCCAATGTGCCCGCCCAGACGACAGGAACCGGGACCGCGCTGTCTTACGCCGCAGTCCCGAGCGGGGGCAAATACTACCTCAAGACCACGACCACGACTGGGGCCACGTTGATTCAGTCTGGCACGGGAACCCAGAACGGTTCTGGCGCCATATCCCCCGTGGTTGGCGGGACAATGGCAGTAACGGGGGGCACCGCGGGCTCAACGACAGGTGCCACCTCTTACGCATCATCCAGCGCCGCGTTGGCCGCCGCGCCAGGC
>DASRKV010000251.1:0-11162 GCA_035648795.1 Opitutaceae bacterium | reverse complement strand
GAAGGCTCATGGGAATCTGCGGGACTAGCGTGAGGCCAGGAGTTCGACGAGTTGCGTCAGGATGCGGTCGCGGTCCCGACCGGCGAGGGTCAGCGCGATCTGGGCGAACAGCAGGCCATACGGCGCGCCGATGTCGTAGCGCCGGCCCGCGACGTTGAAGGCCAGATAGCGGCGCCGGGCGGCCAACGCATGCAGGGCGGGGGAAAGCCCGACCGGCCGTCCGTCCGCGGCTGCGCTTTGGTCCGTCAACAGGTCAAAGATCTCCGGGGGCAGCACGTGGAGGCCGAAGAAGCAGAGATAGTAGCCGGCGCGCAGGCCGGGAACCAGCAACTGCTGTTCGGCGACGGTCGGGGTCGGCTTCTCCAGCACGGTCTCGATCTGGTACAGGGGGCGATCGCCCCCGACGAGTCGTCCGCCCACTGTTCCATAAGCAGTCAGGAGACTTTCGTGGGTTGGCTGGACGGCGGAAACGGGGGTGTCTTCAGACTCCGCGACGCTGACGAGTTGTCGGGCGCAACTCGTCGGGCCGTTCGCCACGTGCAGATGATCACCCACCAGGTGAAGAAAGGCCTCCCCGGCGATGAATTCGCGTCCGCAGAGCACGGCGTGGCCATAACCGCGAGGTTCGCGTTGGGCGACGAAGCGCACGCGGTCGCGGAGGACTCCGCTGGCGGCGGCGTAGGCGGATTCGTCACCCGGGCAGACCACCACGCAGAACTCCTCGACACCGGCGGCGGCGGCCTCCTCGAGAATGATCTGGAGGGCGGATTTTGATTCGCCCTGCTGGTCGATCAGCATCTGGAGGGGCAGGGCGCGCTGGCGGGGATTGGCAGCGGTGATGAGGGCTTTTCGGATTTTCATGGCGGGGGGGCTCGGCGGGTGACGACCGCCGCCGGCATTCAATCCGTACCCAGAACAAAGCCAATAATCAGCGGAGACAACCCGAAAGCGGCTGACAGCCCGGCATCCACCGCCCACACCGCTCCACGGTTGACCAAAACGGCTTTATGAATACTTAGTCCGGCTTCCGTGTAGCGAGCCGTCGCCGATGCGGGAACGTTGGCGGATCCGCGTCGTCGGGCCATTGTCCTCTGCGGCCGTCCGCCGGTTGAACGCGAGCATGAAGAACAAATCCAAACTTTACCTCCATCGTTCCGATGCCTCCCGCGGGCCGCGGATTCCGCGGGACTACGACACACGTTTCGCGGTGACTCCTGCCTACCGCGCCGAGTTGCCCGACATGATGGCGGCAAACGGGGCCATCCAGGGCGCAAAGGTTGGCATCCAGCAGGTGGGCGTGGCGAATTTCCGTCTCCCGATCAAGGTGCGCACCAGGCGCAGCGGGGTTCTCACGGTGGCAGCGCGGGTGACGGGCACGGTATCGCTCGAAGCCGAGCTCAAGGGTATCAACATGAGCCGGATCGTGCGTTCATTCTACGATCACAAGGACGGGGTGTTCACGCTGGAGTGGCTCGGTCGGATTCTTGCCGCCTATCTCCGGCGGATCAAAAGCAAGGACGCCCGGCTGAAGGTCGCGTTCTCCTATCCGATCCCGCAACGCAGCCTGCGCAGCGGGCTGGAGGGCTGGCAATACTACGAGGTCGCTTTTGAGGCCGGGTTGACCCACACGGGCCGCTGCCGGCGTTTGCTCCATTTCGATTTCGTCTATTCGTCCGCTTGTCCGTGTTCGGCCGAGCTCGCGGAACATGCGCGCGACCAGCGGGGAGTCTACGCGATTCCCCACTCCCAGCGCAGCAAGGCGCGCGTCAGCGTGGAGGTTGCGCCCGGCCGAAAACTCGCGATCGAGGATTTGCACGCGCACTGCCTCAACGCCCTCAAAACTGAGACCCAGGTGATGGTGAAGCGCGAGGACGAGCAGGCGTTCGCCGAACTGAACGGGGCCTACATCAAATTCGTCGAGGACGCGGCGCGCCTGCTTTATCGCGAACTGGACGGCGACCCGCGCATCCGGGATTTTCAGGTTGCCTGCGCCCATCTCGAATCGCTGCATTCCCACGACGCGGTCAGCGTGATCTGCAAAGGCGTGAAGGGCGGGTTCGCGGCGGATTTCCTGGATTTCGGGCAGCTCGTCTGCTGAGCAGCGCAAGCTTCAGTGCTGCGCGGGCCTCAGCCGCCCGTTCATCGTTCCGGTCGCCCGGCGCCCGGGCTGTGGTTGGGGAGCGCTGGGGATTGGTGCGTGCTTTGGGCGGGAATCGCGGCGCGGGCGCGATGGCATTTGCCGCAGCCGTGTTGAGTTCTGTCATTGCGAACTGCCTGACGAGAAGTTGGGCGGTCGGGCGGATTGCGGTCACTTGATGCCAGGTCATCGGGCGTTTTCATCACAACCCGTTGGTTGTAAAGATGGTGAGATAAAGCGTGCCAAGTGGCACGGTTCTCGCATCGGGTGCGGCTACGCCAAGTCCCTCAATCCTTCCCCGAACATGAAATGGCCAAACGCAATTGGGTTTTGTCTGATCGGCATGGTCATGCTGTGGCTCCCGGCACTCGCGCCGGATCTGTTCACCTCCAATGCTGCTTTCGGCACCAGCATCAGGGAGCTGTGGCTTTTGTTCATGGGGACGGTGAACACGTCGGTGGGCGCCGGCGTGTTGGGGTGGCAGGCCATCAAGCAAGCCTGGCGTATTCCAATCTGGCTGGAGCCGGTCGCCACGCCTCAGCCGACAGCGATACCGCGTCCCAGCGTGCTTCCGCAGCCGAGCCGGGTTTAGCCTGTTCCAGAACATAGACAACCTGGCCGCCGGTGTCGGCGCCACCGAGCGGCGGCTCGGCAGCCACGTAACCATGCGTGGAGACCATGCCGATTCGCGGCAGAGACGATTCGAGCTTCAGCTCCTCCCGGCGGAATAATTTCCTGAGCGAGAACATGGTGGATGAGGGATATCGGTGTCCGGCTGCGGAAAAAAACGGCAGAAAATTCACGCGGCGGAGATCGTCACGGCTTTGGCCCGGACGCCAGCGCCCGGAGCGGGCTTCCGGTTGCACCGGCAGGAACGGCGGTGCGAACGACCGCCGTCAGGACACGCATCCGGCGCCAAAGTGCGATGGAATGACCGGATTCGCGAGCGATCCCGCAAATCTTGAAATCACAACCCGGCCGTGCCGCCCAGGCCGGCGATGTCCCCTGCGCCGGGCTACAGCAGTTCGCCTTGGGCGCTGCTGGAGGGAGTGAGACCGATGGCCTGATAGCCTTTGGCCGTGAGCACGCGGCCCTGCGGCGTGCGTTGCAGGTAGCCCTCCATGATGAGGAACGGTTCGTGGACCTCTTCCAGCGTGTCCGCCTCTTCGCCCACGGCGACGGCGATCGTGTTCATCCCGACGGGCCCTCCGGCATAGTGCTCGGCCATGACGCGCAGGATGCGCTTGTCCATCTCGTCGAGTCCGCGCACGTCGATCTCGAGGAGTTCCAGGGCGGCGGAGGCGACGGGCTTCGTGATCCGGCCCTGCGCCTTTTCCTGCGCGTAGTCGCGAATGAAATAGATCAGATTATTGGCGATGCGGGGCGTGCCCCGGGCGCGGGTGGCGATTTCGCGAGCCCCGTCGTCGTCGAGCTCAATCTTGAGCAGCCGGCATGACCGGCGGACAATGCCGAGCAACGTTGCGGCATCGTAATAATCGAGGCGCGTCTGGAGGGTGAAGCGGCTGCGCAACGGCGCGGTCAGCAGGCCGGCGCGGGTGGTCGCGCCCACGAGCGTGAATTTCGGCAGGCTCAGCCGCACGCTGCGCGCGTTCGGGCCCTGGTCGATCATGATATCGAGCCGGTAATCCTCCATCGCCGAGTAGAGATACTCCTCGACCGTTTTCGGGAGGCGGTGGATTTCGTCGATGAACAGCAGATCGCCTTCCTCCAGGTTGGTCAGCAGACCGGCCAGGTCGCCCGCCTTCTCGATCACCGGGCCGGAGGTGACGCGGACGTTGCGGCCCATCTCGGTGCCGAGGATGAAGGCCAGGGTCGTCTTGCCGAGACCAGGCGGGCCGCTGAGCAGAATATGGTTGAGGGCATCGCCACGGCGCCGGGCGGCGCCGACCATGACCTTGAGGCGTTCGACGGTCTTGGACTGCCCGGCGAAATCACCGAATTGGAGCGGCCGCAACGCCACGTCGGCCGCGGTCGTCGGCGCCGTCAGCGTGGCGCGCAGGAAATCCACGCCCGCCGGGGGTGTTTTCGCTTGCGGGTCTTTGATCTTGAATTCGGCCACGGTGATTGGGGGATGGGCAGGATCAGGCGTTGGCAACCAGGGCGAAAATCGCCAGTCGAAAATCGAACATCAGCTCGTCCACTCCACGTCGGCGCCGAGCGTGCGGAGGTTTTCCACGAAACGCGGATGAGCGCGCTTGATGATCTCGGCGTTCCGCACGACGCTGCGACCGGGGATGCTGGCGGCGACCATGTAGAGGGCCACGGCGGCGCGGATGACATAAGGCGCGTCAACCACGGCGGGACGCAGCGGCCGGTCGCCGAAAACGATCACGCGATGCGGATCGCAGACGACCAGGTGGGCGCCGAATTTCGCCAGCTCCGGCAGCCAGGTGAAGCCGCCCTCGTAGACCTTGTTCCAGAATTGGATCTCGCCCCGCGCGCGGACGGACAGCGCGATCATGCAGGGGAGGAGATCGACCGGGAAATACGGCCAGGGCGCGGCTTCGATCTTGGGCAGCAGGTTGGAAGTGAAGGTGGATTCAACCGCCAGGCGTTGGCCGGACCGCACCACGGCGGTGGTGCCGTCGTGGCTGAGGGCGACGCCCAGCTTCGCGAAAGAACGCGTGATCAGGTCGAAGTGCAGCGGCAGGGACCTCTCGACCCGGACTTCGCCGCCGGTGATGGCGCCGAGCGCGAGGAAGGTGACGATCTCATGATAGTCACTGTTGATGGTGAACGTGCCGCCGTGCAATTCCTTGACTCCGGTGACGCGCAGCACGCTCGTCCCGACACCCTCGATCCTGGCGCCCATGGCGTTGAGCACCGTGCAAAGGTCCTGGACGTGCGGCTCGCTGGCGGCGTTGATCAGCATCGACTCGCCGTCGGCCAGCACCGCGGCCATGACGAAATTCTCGGTGGCCGTCACGGACATGTAATCCTGCCAGTAACGGGTGCCGCGGTAGCGCGCGGCGAGCGTCAATGTCAGCGAGCCGTCGCGAGCGCCCTCGGCGCCGAGCGCTTTGAGGATCTCCAGGTGAGGATCCAGTTCGCGCACGCCGAGCGAGCACCCTTTGGCGGTGGCCGGAATCACGATCTTCTTCATCCGCCAGAGGAGCGGTGCGAACAGCAACACCGTCGAACGCATGCCGGCGGGCATCTCCGCCTTGAGTTGGTCCGCGTTGAACCGGGCGTGGTCGATCCGCATTTCCCCCTTCGGCCGGTCCCACGTGATCCGGGAACCCTGCGCGACGAAGAACTCAACCAGCTTCTCCAGATCGGTGATATCCGGCACGTTGAGCAGGCGCACCGGTTCGCCGGCGAGCAACGTGGAACAAATGATCGGCAGCGCGGAGTTTTTGTTCCCGGACGGAACAATCGTGCCGGACAGCGGCCTGCCGCCGTTGATGATGAGGTCGGCCATGGATCAGCAAGATGACGGATGTAGGAGCCTGCTTGCAGGCGATTCTGCCTTCCGGCGACGACGTATGATCGCTTGCAAGCAAGCTCCTACAGCCGGCCGGTGCGGAAAGAAAAAGGGCGTCCATCGGTTGATGGACGCCCCCTAATGCGGTTCGAAGCGGAACGGTTGGCAAGGCTTAACTGCCAGCAGGAGGAGGTCCGCCCTCGGGGCGTCCATCGCCGCGGAAGCCTCCGCCGCCGCGATGGCGGTGATGGCGGTTGCCGTGTTGGCCTTGGTCCCCACCGTAGTTGCGCTGGTCGTTACTATAGCCGCGCTGGTCGTTACCGTAGCCGCGCTGGTCGCCCGAAGGCTGACCGCCCGACTGACCTTCGCGCGGGTCGCGTTGATCACCCTGGAAATGATGGTTGCGGCCACCGCGACGGCGACGGCGGCGATAGGGCCCGTTGGGGTTGAAGTCGCGCTCGCCGGGGGTTTCGGGCTGGACTTCAGGCTTTGGCGCCTCGGCAGGCGAGCCGCCAAAGAGCTTCTTCACCCAGGCGAAAATGCCGCCGGATTTTTTCGGTTTCGCCGGCGCAGGGGCGGACGCAGATTCGCCCTGCAATCGGCCGTTATCGGAGAATCGCGCTGGTTGCGGCGAGTCTGCGCGAGGCTCGCGCGGTTTGAACGGACGGTCGTCGCGGCGGTCGCGCTCGGAGCGGAAGTACGGCCGTTCGCCTCGCCGATCCTCGCGCCGCGGACGCTGGCCACCGAACTGGGGCTCTGCCGGTCGGCCTGGCTCGCCGCCGCCCGGCTGGCTGGCGACGCTACGGAACGATTCGCTTTCCCAACTTTGTTCAACGTGCTGCGGCGTTTCGGGCGGAAGAATCTTCAACTCGGCCCTCGGCTCGCCGGCGGCCGGTTCGGCGGGCGTTGATTCGCCTGCTGGTGGACGGGATTCGACGACCGGGAGCGCCGGCGCAGCGGAAACTTCAGTCGCAGGGATCGCCGGCGCAGTGGGCGCGGGCACCGGAACCGGCGTCGGCACGCTGGGTGCAGAAGCTGCGGCTTCTGCGGGTGGCGCGACGGGCGCTGGTGGCGCGAATGGATTTTTGTATTCGGTCGGAGCGGTGAGGATGGACACCGCGGTGGGTTGGTAGTCTGCCGCCGGGGCGGCGGAGGCGGCCTGGGGAGCAGGACTGGTCGCACGCTTGCCGCGGGCGAGGCCGGAGCCGCGATTATTACTGAACGGACCTGGCGGCGTGGTGGACGGAGCCGGCGTGCCTGGCGCACTCGCAGTCTCGGCGGCCGCGGTCGCGGCGCCGGACGGATCTGTATCTGACATGTTGTGTTATGTGTTGTGAAACGGCGCTCACCGTTGTCGGGAGCAGCCTATGGTTTATGGAGCGGCCCACGGAACGCGTATCGCGCTCAACGCCGGCCATGAAGACGGCACCATCCTCGAAAAGCCGGATTTCGGCAACTCCAAAAGCCGGCGGCGGCAAACCCGGACCGGTTTGAATGTTTCTTAACACGCCGCCGACGAAAGTATTGCACCATGATTGTTTTTTGTTGCCAGACGGAGATTCTTTCTGTCCGCAGCCTGGCGAGCCGCGCGACTGTCAGGCCGGCTGGCCGGGCACTCGTGTTGGCCTTGGGTGCTTCATGGGGCCGCCGGTTCCTGCGGTCGAGGACGTTGCAGATTGTAGTCCGGGTCGATACGGTCGGCCCGAACGACCGCCTGGCCGGCAGCCACACCGAAACGTGGACGTTTGGTCCGGATTACTGCAACGTAGGCGATCTCAATGAAACGGTTCCTGTGTGCCCTCATGTTTGCGTTCGGCGCGTTCGCCGCAGGCGCGGCCGAACTCACGGTATTTGCGGCGGCCAGCTTGTCTGACGCGCTGGGCGAAATCGCGCCGCTCTATGCTCGCACCACTGGCCACGCCCTGCGCTTTAATTTCGGCGCCTCCGGCCTGCTTGCCCGCCAGATCCAGGAAGGAGCCCCGGCGGATGTCTTCTTTTCCGCCGACGAACCGCGCATGGACCGGCTCGAAAAAGCGGGCCTGCTGCTTTCGGGCACACGACGCACGCTTCTCGCCAACACGCTGGTCGTGGTGGTCGCCACCGACGGAAATGTTTCCATCGGGTTGCTCCAAGATCTGGCCGGTGCCGGCGTGCGCCGCATCGCCATCGGCGAGCCCGCAACGGTGCCGGTCGGCACCTATGCCAGGCAGTATCTCCAAAAGATGAACCTCTGGCAGCCGCTCCTCGACAAACTCGTGCCGCTCGACAACGTCCGCGCCACCCTCGCCGTCGTCGAGTCGGGCAACGCCGATGCCGGCTTTGTGTACCGGACCGATGCGCTGATCTCGAAAAAGGTCCGGATCGCCGTGGAAGTCCCGCTCGCCGACGGACCCAAGATCACCTATCCTGGGGCCGTGATCAAATCCACCCAACAACCCGCCGCCGCGCGCGCGCTCGTCGAGTATCTCGCGAGCCCCGCAGCCCAGGCGGTCTTCGCCAAATACGGCTTCCTGCCGCCCCGCTGAGGAATGTCGGACCTCTTCCACGTCACCCTGTTCACGCTCGGCGTCGCTCTGCTCGGCACGGCGCTGATCCTCCCCGGTGGCGTCGCGTTGGGCTGGGTGCTGGCCCGCCGCAGCTGGGCGGGCAAGGCGGCGATCGAGACGCTCGTTGCGCTGCCGCTGGTGATCCCGCCGGTCGCCACGGGATTGATCCTGCTCAAGCTGTTTGGCCGGCACGGCCTGCTCGGCCGCTTTTTCGAGCAGACGCTCGGCGTGGAAATCGTGTTCACCTGGAAAGCCGTGGTGCTGGCGACCGCGGTCATGTCGTTCCCGTTGCTGGTGCGCACCGCGCGGGTGGCCTTTGAGGAGATCAATCCCCGGTTCGAAGAGGCGGCGCGCACGCTCGGGGCGGGACCGTGGGACGTCTTCTGGACCGTGACGCTGCCGCTCGGCGCCCGCGGCCTGCTGGCGGGTTGCGTGCTGGCGTTCGCGCGGGCGCTCGGGGAGTTCGGCGCCACGGTCATGATCGCCGGCATGATCCCCGGGAAAACCATCACCCTTGCGCTCGGCATCTATCACGAGGTCCAGCTCGGTCGCGACGCGGAGGCGCTCAAGCTGCTGGTGATCTCGGTCATACTCGCCTTCGCTGCCGTGTGGTTGAGCGAACGGCTCCTGCGAAGGCGGACGACATGACGACGGTCGCACCCGCTTCGCTCCGCCTCCGGTTTCGTCTCGATCGCGGCAGCTTCGTGCTCGACCTCGACCTGGCGTTGCCCGGCCGCGGCGTGACGGCGCTGTTCGGGCCGTCGGGCGCGGGGAAGACCACTTGTTTGCGTGCCATCGCGGGACTCGAACGGGTGCCCGGCGGATTCCTCGAGGTGGACGGCGAGATCTGGCAGGACGAGTCGCGTGGGATCTTCCGACCCACCCATCGCCGGGCGTTGGGATACGTTTTTCAGGAAGCCAGCCTGTTCCCGCATTTGAGCGTGCGCCGAAATCTGGATTATGGCCGCCGCCGGCGGCGCGTCAGCGCACAGCCGGTCGATCTTGATCACCTGATCGAGTTGCTCGCGATCCGCCCGCTGCTCGACCGACGCCCCGCCACACTCTCCGGCGGCGAACGCCAGCGTGCCGCCATCGCCCGGGCGCTGATCGCCAGCCCGCGACTCCTGCTCCTGGACGAACCGCTGGCGTCGCTCGATCTCGCCCGCAAGAACGAGATTCTGCCTTATCTCGAACGACTCCACCACGAATTGGAGATCCCGGTGATCTACGTCAGTCATGCGGTCGATGAGGTGGTGCGTCTTGCCGACCATCTGGTTTTGCTCGCCGGCGGACGCGTGGCGGCGAGCGGGCCGCTCACGGAGACGCTCGCCCGCCTCGACTTGCCGGAGGAATTCGCCGACGAGGCCGGCTTGGTCGTGGAAGGGACCGTCGGCGCCAGCGATCCGGCTTATGGGTTGGTACGGCTCGATTTTCCCGGGGGCTCGGTCTACGTGGCCCACGCGGCCGAGCCGGCGGGCCGGCGGTTGCGCTGTCAAATCAGGGCGCGCGATGTGAGTCTGGCCCTGGAGAAACCTCGCGACACCAGCATTCTCAACCTGGTGCCGGCCAGGGTCGTGGCGGTGGCCGGGACTGCCGGTGCGGCGCACGTGCTCGTGCGGCTCGACGCCGGTGGCACGCCGCTCGTGGCCCGCATCACGCGACTATCGTGTGACCGGCTCAAGCTGGCGCCCGGAGCCGCGGTGTGGGCGCAGATCAAGGCGGTCGCGGTGCTGATGTGAGAAGGAGCAGGCCGTTGCGAGATCTCCATCTCCAGGCGGAAAGGTTGGGAAAACTGCAAACCAGAATCTAATCGGATGATTGCTGGCAGGCCACGGGTGCATTGCGTATCAACATATTCTGCTGTAGCTGGTTGCAATCACGGCGCGGGCGGCTTGCCTGTCTAGTGGCTGTCCACCTCGACGACTGTGCAAGGGCAGAATCGAGATATTCTTGCCGCCGGAAATACGAACTTGACCGCCGAATTGGCGGCAACTCACCTTCGCCCAACTTCGAGGAGCAGACGACATGGATTCTCAACGGCACGCGCACCTGGCAGTGGGAGACCGCCGAGCTGATCGGTTCTGTGCCAGGGAAATGGTGGGCGGTGGATCTCGCGGTCTGGCGCGGTGCAGCGGCGGGGAAGGCGCGGGCCTTTCACGGGCCGGAGGGAGGACGCCGTGAGCCGCGGAAAGGTCAAGGGCAACGAGCTCATGCCGCCCACCGGATTGATGGGCAGGGCGGTCGCGTCTTTCCTGGATATCGCGGAATGGTGCTTCGCCAAGTTTTCACGGGTCGGGGACAAACCGGTCTTTTCGCGTGACGACTTCGCCTGGGTGGGCGCGGTGGAAGCCGACTGGCGCGCGATCCGCGCCGAACTCGACCGGATCATGCAACGGCGGGACGAACTGCCGAACTTTCAGGACATTTCGACGGCGGTAAATCTCATCCAGCATGACAACAACTGGAAGACGTTCATGTTTTTCGGCTACGGTGCGACCAGCGAAGAGAACTGCCGGCAATGCCCCGCAACCGTGGCGGCGCTGAAGAAAATTCCGGGCCTAAAAACCGCATTCTTTTCGATTCTCTCGCCGCGCAAACACATCCCGGCGCATCGCGGTCCGTACAACGGCGTGCTCCGACTGCACCTGGGGCTCATCGTGCCCGAACCACGCGACCAGGTGCGCATCCGCGTGGACGACCAGATCTGCACGTGGGAAGAGGGTGGGGCGCTGATTTTCGACGACAGTTACGACCACGAGGTGTGGAATGACACGGACGGCTGGCGGGTGGTGCTGTTTGTCGATTTCGTGCGGCCGGTGTGGTTCCCCTTCAATCTCCTCAATCACGTGATTCTGCGCGCCGCCGTGTTCACGCCGTACATTCGCGAGGCGCAGGAAAACCAGGCGAAATGGGAGAAGGAGTTTTATCAACAGGCGCAAAAACTGCGGGGCCGGTAGGCGGCAGGCCTTACGCTGGATGTCTGCGGGTACTTGAGCGGCTCACCGTCTGGAGTTCACCGCTTGACGCTTGTGGC
>DASRKV010000250.1:0-7848 GCA_035648795.1 Opitutaceae bacterium | reverse complement strand
GCCTAGATCGGCGAGCCTGCGGGCTGGAACTCGCGGCGACCAAGCGGCTACGGAGTTTGCGTGACCACGGTGAGGTCGGCAATGAAAGCGTCCACGTCGGCCTCCTGGGTGTCCCAGGAGCACATGAGTCGGTAGCCGTGCGCGCCGATGAAATTGTAGTAGTGCCAGCCCCGGGCGTGCATGGCCTCGGCGACCGCAGGAGGCATGCTGGCGAAGACGGCGTTGACTTCCGGCTCGACGAGGATGCCCACTTGGGGAAGGCGACGCAACGCGGCGGCGAGTTTCCGCGTCATCTGGTTGGCATGGCCGGCGCGACGCAGCCAGGCGCCGTCCTGCAGCATGCCGACCCATTGCGAACTAAGAAAGCGCATCTTCGAGGCCAGCTGACCGGCCTGCTTGCAGCGATAATCGAATTCGCGGGCAAGCTGCCGGTTGAAGAAAACCACGGCCTCGGTCATGTTCATGCCATTCTTGGTGCCGCCGAAACAGAGCACATCCACGCCGGCACGCCAGGTGAAGTCGGCGGGTTTGGCGCCGTCGCGTTCCGCGAGGGCGGCGGTGGCGTTGGCAAAGCGCGCGCCGTCCATGTGCACGGCGAGGCCGTGGCGTTTCGCCAGGCCGGTCAGCGCTTTCAGCTCATCGATCGTATAGACCGTGCCCCATTCCGTGGATTGGGTGAGCGAAAGCACGCGGGGCTTTGGGAAATGGATGTCGGTGCGCTTGAGGATCACCCGCTCGACCTGCGCGGGGTCGAGTTTGCCGTTCGGGCCGGTGGCGACGAGGATCTTGGTGCCATTGGAAAAGAACTCGGGTGCGCCGCACTCGTCGGTCTCGACGTGGGCGTAGTCGTGGCAGATGACGCTGTGGTAGCTCTGGCAGAGGGAGGCGAGGGCGAGGGAGTTGGCGGCGGTGCCGTTAAAGACGAAAAACACCTCGCAATCGGTCTCGAACACCGTGCGCAACAGGTCGCACGCCCGCACGGTCCATTCGTCGTTGCCATACGACGGCAGACGGCCGCGATTGGCTTCGCTGAGCGCGGCCCATGCCTCGGGACAGATGCCGGCGGTGTTGTCGCTGGCGAAGACCTGGTTGGCGGCCGGCGGGCGATTGCGATCCGCGGCCGGGGATGTGGAGGAGGAAGCCATGGGCGGATGGAAACAGAAACCCGGATTGAGGCTAAGCTTTTTTGACGGGACCCGGATCCACCGACCGGAGGCTGTCCGAAAACCGTCAGGACTTGGAGCGCGGCGCGCGGTCGCCGGCAATTGCCCGGGCGGCGCTGACGGCACAGCGCGCGCCACGGGACGGCGATCAATCCAGCCGCCGGGCACGCGAGACGATCCACCGAGGTCTTGCACTGAGTCCGGGCCGGGGCTTCGCTGGCGTCATGTCGGACGGGAACGTCAATCTCTATTTGGTGGGCTTCATGGGCACCGGGAAGACGACCACGGGCCGCGCCGTCGCGGCCAAGCTCGGCTTTGTCGCGCTGGACAGCGATTACGAGATTGAGCGCCGGGCCGGGAAGTCGGTGGCCCAGATCTTTGCGGAGGACGGCGAAGCGGCTTTTCGGGCCCGCGAGCGAAAGTTCATTGAAGGCGGCCATCCCAGCCGCGGGGTGGTGGTCGCATGCGGAGGCGGCCTGGTGATCCAGCCGGGCATGCTCACGCTGCTCGAGGCCAAAGGAGTGGTGATCTGCCTGCACGCCACCCTCGCCACGATTCTCCGGCGCACCGCGCAGACCCGGGTCCGTCCGCTACTGAACGTGGAGAATCCTGAGGATCGCATCCGGCGGCTTTTCGCCGAACGCGAGGAAATCTACAAACGCGCGGGGACGGTGATTCTGACGGATTACCGGCCCCAGCATGAGATGGTGCTGCACGTCCTGCGCACCTATCGGCGCGAGGCGCGCGACTGGGAACGAAAGCATGGGCAGACGCCTGCCGGCGGCTGGCAGGGCGACGCGGGACCTTCTGCCCCGAAGGCCGGCGACACGGCACCCGGCGGGCCGTCCCGTGCGTGAGGCGAGCCGGGCAAGGACCGGACCAGTCGAGATCATGCAGGCGCAGCAGGAGGAATTGCGGCGGCGGCTCGTCGCATTGGGCTTTGACGTCGTGCGCTTTGCGCGGATCGGAGCCGTTCCGACCGCAGCATTCGGTGACTGGCTGGCACGAGATCATCAAGCCGACATGGCCTGGATGGAACGGACCGCGGCGAAACGGTTGAACCCGGAGCTCCTGTTGCCAGGGGTACGATCGGTGATCATGCTGGGGGTGAATTACTGGGCCGGGTTGGGGGCCGGCCGGCGACCAGCGCGAGCTGGGGAACCGATTTGGGCGCGGTATGCGGTATATGAGGACTACCATGACACGATGAAGCCGGCGCTGGTCGCAGCGGGGAGGGTGGTGGAAGAACTCTACGGGGTGCGGGGAGGCGACTACCGATATTACGTCGATACGGGTCCCGTGTTGGAACGGGGATGGGCGGAGAGGGCAGGAATCGGATTTCTGGGCAAGAACGGCATGCTGATCTCGCGCCAATTCGGGAACTGGCTGCTGCTGGCCGGAATCCTGACGCGCGTGGAGCTGGCGGCCGATGAACCGCTGCGCGCGCAGCCTGCCCGGGCGGAGACGGAGGCGCGGGTCGGCCTGTTCTGCGGGAAATGCTCCCGCTGCATCGCGGCCTGCCCGACGAATGCCATTCCCGAGCCTGGGTTGATCGATGCGCGGCGCTGCATTTCCTACCAAACCATCGAGAACAAAGGATTCATCCCGCGCGAGCTGCGGCCCGGGATCGGCCAGCACATCTTCGGCTGCGATCTTTGCCTCGAAGCGTGTCCGTGGAACCGTTTTGCCCAGGCGGGCCGTGGCATGCTTCTCGCCGCGCGGTTTGGGGTCGAAGCGCTTACGTTAACCGAGCTGATGGAGCTGACTCCGGCGCGATTCGCCGCAGTGTTTCGCGGCACCCCGATCCAGCGGCTCAAATGGCCGCGGCTATTGCGCAATGCCTGCGTGGTCGCCGGGAATGTCGCGGTGGGCGCGGGCGCAACGCACGAACTGGTCGCTCCGCTCCTGCGGCTGGCGGGGCATCCCGTGCCGCTGGTGCGGGCGCACGCCGTCTGGGCAGTCCGCCGGATCGCCGGGGCGGACGCGCCGGCGTTGCTGGCGAGGGCCCGGGAAAACGAGACCGACCCTGCGGTGATCGCCGAATATCAGGAAACGATTTTCTGACGACCGGCGCAGCGGCCTCCAACGTCGGGAATTCTGGAGGGCCGGTCTGTCCGGGACGGTTCAGTGGAGGAATGTGGAACCCGCGGACCCGGCGGGTTGATCGATGGCGAAGCTTCCACCGCCCGCCGAGACGGCGAGCCCCGCCTTTTCGTGCCCTGATTGTTGCGGGAGAAGACGGCCTCGCCGGCCCATTGCCGGCCATGCACCCGCCGCCAGGGCATCACAGCGGCCGCTTGCCGGAAAATAGCTCGTTCATTCGCTCGGTGAAATTGGGTGGCGGGCGCACCGGCCGGCCTTCGCGGTCGATAAAGGCGTGCGCCGTCTGGCCGGTGGCGAGCAGTTCCTCGCCCCGGCGGACCTCGTAGGAGAGCTGGATCCGCAAGAGCGGTTTGTCGGTCAGCGTGGTGACGATCGTGACCACGTCATCATACAGGGCGGCCTTTAGATATTTCACGGCGACCTCCAGCACCGGCAGCCGATATCCGGCGGCCTCAAGATCCCGATAGGACAGGCCGTTTTCCTTGAGCAAGGTCGTGCGGCCGATCTCGAACCACGGCAGGTAGCTGCCATGATAAACAATACCCATCATGTCGGTCTCGGCATAACGGACAGTGATCTGGACACGGGACTGGATCATAGGGGCGCGGATGGAAGAACCGGCGTGGGCGTCCTCTCGACTCAGCCGGTGATGGCCCATTCCGAATGGTTAAAGAGCAGGTCGGCTGACCGCGTCCAACTATTGCGGTGCGCCCATTCGCGCCCGGCGGCGCCCAGCTTGTGGCGCAGGTCCTCATCCAATATCAAACGGGAGAAGGCGGCGCTCAGGGCCTCGCGATCGGCGGGCGGGACGAGCACTCCGGTCACACCGTCGACCACCGCTTCAGCCACCCCGCCGACGGCGTGCGCCACCACGGGCAACCCATGCGCGGCCGCCTCCAGGTAGACGAGACCAAAGCCTTCGACGCTGTGCCGATGGTCGATGCTCGTCATGGCAAAAATGTCTGCCTGGCTGTAAATCCGGGCGAGTTCGTCGTCCGGCACACGGCCGAAGAAGCGAACCGCCAGGCCGGAACGGTCGGCGGCTTCCTTGAGACGTTCTTCGTAGTTCTCCTTGCTGTCACTGCCGACGAGCCAGTACTCAATCTTCTCCCGCTGGGCCGCGGGCAGCGCCTGCAAAGCTTCGATGATGATGAGCTGCCCCTTCCGCGGGTGCAGACGTCCCACCGTGAGGATCGCGATCCGTTGGCGTCGTTCCGGCGCGTCCGCGACCGGGGTGAGCGCGAAGTCCACGCGGAGCGCCCCCGGGGTAAGGAACGTCTTGCCGGCGGCCTCGGGAAAGTGCGCGCACAACAACTGGTGGGTGTAGCCGGTCAGGACGCTGATCCGGCTGGCGCGGTGAATCAATCGCCGTGCCATCCAACGTTTCAGGGGATCGCTGTGGAATTTAAGGATCTCCGACCCGTGAAAAGTCAGCACCAGGCGTTTGGGCCGAAACCCCGGCACTGCCTGGAGCAGCATCATGGCGAGCATCGGCCCCGGCTCCGGCAGATACACGGTGGCGTACCGCAGCCGGCGGCGATGCACAATCATTTCCCTCATCATGCGCATCTGGCAACCGATCCCATGCGTGCCTTTCAGCGGCAGGCGGCGGAGGCGGAAAGGCCACGGCTTCTCCGCGGCGCCCGGCAATGCGGCCTGGGCCCAGACCTCGATATCGTAACCCAGGCCCGCCGCGGCCCGGGCGATCTGTTCGGCAAAAGTTGCGATACCTCCGTGCCGGGGGTAGAATTCGTGCGTGACCAGAAAAACAGGCGTCTTGTTCGCTGGAGTGCCAGATGAGCCCGCACGGGGCGGAGAGATGGTCGAGGCGGCTGACAAAATAGGGACTCCTTATGAGATGGCGGGCGAAGGCACGCAAACGGATACTTGGGCTCGACCGGGCGTCGATTATGAGGCCCGGGACGCCGAGGGAAGGCCCATTCATCCGTCGGGTTATTCAAAGTTCGCGATCGGGCGGCGGAATTTGCGCCTGGCGCGGCACCGATTGACATCAAACGAGTCAATAAGATCTTAGATCGCCAGAAGTTTTCGAGGAAAATTTTCGTTTACAGCGCGGGCGGTGAACCCTAAGAACCTTCCATATGGCACAAGTAGTCAACGACGGGCCGAACGCGGGGAAGCCAGCCAACGAGGCGTCAAAACCTCTTACGCCAGAAGATGATGCGCTGTTGCGTGAATCGTTGAAACGATGCTCCGCCTCCACCTATGAGGCTGCGTCCCAATTCCGCAAGACCAAGAACACCGAGCACCTGCCCGCCATCATTCTGGGGATTATCGAGCGATTTGTGGAGCCGGACCTCCGCGCGAAGCTCAAGGATCCTGATGACGATCTCCGGCTGATTGAGGATCTGGGCATCGACTCCCTGACGATGATGGAGATCGTCATCCTCGTCGAGGAGGTGCTGCAGATGTCGATCAACAACGAAGAGTTGCGCCATTTGCGCACGATCGGTGACGTCAAGCAATTCATCGAGTGCAAGGTTCGCGGCCTGCCGCTGCCCCAGCCGACGAAGTTTCTGCCGATCGAACAGATCGCGGGGATCATGCCGATTCAGCCGCCGTTTCTGTTCCTGAATGAGGCCTCCGTTAACTCGCATGGTGCCAGCGCCAAGTACAAGATCAGCGGGCAGGAGTTTTTCCTCCAGGGGCATTTCAAGGGCAACCCGGTGATGCCGGCGTCCATCATGCTTGAGGCCATCGGGCAACTGGCCGTGCTTTTCCTGTTGGAGGGCGGGGTCAGCGAACCCGGCAAGGTGGTCAACCCTGCGACGATTTTCTTCATGTCGTGCGAAGGCGTGCGTTGTCACCGCTTGTGCAAGCCGGGCGAAGTGCTGAGTATTGCGGTCAAACCCAAGCGGCTGAAGATGCCGCTCGCCACCTTCGAGGGTTCCATCCGCGTGGGACAGGAGAAGGCAGCCATGGCCGAGGAAATCACCCTGACATTTGGTCTGGCCGACGCCGTTGCGGTGGAACCGGCAAACCCGGCGGAGGTGAACAACGAACCGGCGCCTCTGCCGACCGCGATCAGCGCCTGATCGCCTTCGACCTTGTCCCCCCTGGCCAGCCCTGCCGGAGCGGCGCCCCGCGCCCGGTGGTCGTGCGTTGACCGCCGCTGGCGACGAGTCCATTCCTTGGCGTGCGGGTGCATCCGGCTGGCGGCCAGCGTGGCATGATATTTAGATTTGGTTCCCCCCTTATCAGCGCATGAGGAAAGTCTACATCACCGGGATCGGGTTGATCACCAGCATTGGCAACGATGTTCCCACCGTAACGCAAAGCCTGCGCGCCCTGCGGCACGGGTTTGTGCTTTATCCGCCGTTTCAGAAGCCGGACGTTCCCGTCAAGGTCGTCGGTACGATCAAGGATTTCGTCACCGATTCCCCCGATGCGGAAGACTGGCTCTATCCTCCGCGGTACATGATCAAGCGGGAAGTGCTGCGCGGGCTCGCTCCCAATTCCCTATACGCCTACTGTGCGATGCTGCAGGCCATCGAAGATGCGCGGCTGACGGCCGAGGACGTCTCCAATCTCGAGACCGGGCTCTATGCCGCCTCGGGGGGTTCTCCCTTTCTGACCCATTACCATCACGCCCGCATGCAGCAGTTGGGTGTGATGCGTTGTTCGCCCCTGGGCATCGTGGCGTCGATCGCCGGCACGCTGAATTTCAACCTCGTCGCCACGTTCAAGATCTATGGTGCGTCCTGCGGCTTCTCGTCGGCCTGCGCCTCGTCCTCGCACGCGCTCGCCTTCGCGTACGACGAGATCGCCCTCGGGCGCCAGAAGCGCATGTTCGTGATCGGCGCGGAGGACTGCAATACCGACAGCATCCTTCCGTTTGCCGGCATGCGCGCGCTGTCGCTGCAGACGAACCCCGATCTGGCTTCGCGGCCGTTCGACGTGAGCCGCGATGGCTTTGTGGGCACCGGCGGGGGCGCGGTGCTGGTCGTCGAGAGCGAGGAGGAAGTCGACCGCCGCGGGGCGCGGACTTATTGCGAAATGGCTGGATGGGGTCAGGCCTCGGACGGGTACAATGTCGCGATCTCCCATCCGGAAGGCTCCGGTTTGCGCATCGCGATGGGCCATGCGCTCCGGCAGACCGGGATCGAGCCGGAAGCGGTCGATTACGTGAATGCGCATGCCACCTCGACGCCCATCGGCGACACCTCGGAGGCGAAGGCGCTCAAGGCGGTTTTCAAGGAAGCCACCATGCGTCCGGCGATCAGCAGCACCAAGGCGCTCACGGGTCACGGCCTGTCGCTGGCGGGCGCGATGGAGACGGCCTTTTGTTCCCTCGCGCTCAGAGACGGCTTCATTCCCGGTTCGGCCCACATCACGAAACTCGATCCTGCCTGCGAGGGTCTGAACGTCATCCGGGCGACGCTGTCCCAGCAGCCCCATATCGTGCTGAACAACAGCAGCGGGTTCGGCGGGGCCAACGTCTGCATCGTGCTGCGCCAGGCGTGAGCAAGCTCGCGGATCGCTATCAGACGGCGCTGGTCACCGGCGCCAGCGCCGGCCTCGGGCGGGCGATGGCGGAGATGTTGTTGGCGGAGGGGGTGCG
>DASRKV010000249.1:0-6225 GCA_035648795.1 Opitutaceae bacterium | reverse complement strand
GATCGAGAAACCGCACTTGAGCGTCGCCAGCACGCTGGCACAGGCGGTTTCCACGGCGGCGGGACTGTTGCATTCGCGGCTGAGGTGGGCGAGGAAGACGTGCCGCCAGCGCGGCGAGGCGACCGAGAGGAGCAGTTCGCGGGCGCTTTCGTTCGAAAGATGGCCATGCCGGCCGCTGATGCGCTGCTTGACGGACCAGGGTCGCTTCCGGTCGTCCTTCAGCATCTGCGGGCAATAGTTGGCCTCGACGACGAGGACGTCCGCCTCCCGGATGTGCTCCCGGATATGCTGCGGAGCGTGGCCCAGGTCGGTCAGCCAGGCGAGCCGATCCACTCGCGTCGGCTGACCATCCGCTCCGTGGGTGAACAGATACCCCACGGGATCGTGCGCGTCATGCGGCACGGCGAAGCTTTCGATCTCCAGATCGCGGAAGCGAAAGCGGGCGCCGGTCTCGAAGCACTGCCAGTCGGGACGGTGCTTCAGACCGGCCTGGACCGCGCGCGCCGTGGCGTAATTGGCGAAGATCTTGATCTGCGGGTGGCGCGACAAACCGCTGATCCCGGCGGCATGGTCGCCGTGTTCGTGAGTGAGGAAGATCGCGTCGATGCGATCGAGCGATTCGCCGACCCCGGCCAGCAGCAACCCGAGGCGGCGGGCCGAAAAGCCGGCATCGACCAGAATGCGGGCCTGGTCCGTCTGCAGCAGGGCGCAATTGCCGTCACTGCCGCTGCCGAGGATGCAAAACCGCGTGCTCATGGGGTTGGTTCATGATGCAATGTCCCGGCCATCGCGCGAAGCAAGGGCTTTCTGGTTGCGGAGAGAACGGAGCCTGAGCCCAGCATTGCCGTCGAATAGAGGGCGTCGTCGCCCTCCTTCGCCACGGCGACTCCGCCCGACGACGCCGCGCCGGAAGATTTGCGAGACTGCGCGCGAGTACCGCCCCGATTGCAGGAGTCCGGCTCAGACCGGAACCCGCGGCCTGCCATCCGTCCCTTCGCCCGCCCGTTCATCCAAAATCGCTGCAACTGGAGCTTCATTTGTAGTGTCCTAAGGCCCACGCGCCCGGTCGCGCCCGTGCCTCAACCGCAATGTCCAGCCAGCCCATCTGACGCCCTCCCGGCATCTGCCGAGCGCTTGCTTGCATCAAGCGTCGGGATCAGCCAAATGTCCCGCTCCCATACCGTACCATGAGCTCAATCACCGTCCCCCCTTCAGGCACCGTTGCGGCGAAGACCGCGGCTCCGGTCCGCAAAAAATCCCGCCGGAAGTGGTGGATCATTCTCGGCGCCGTGGTGCTGGCGGGTTTGATCGTCGCGGCGGTTGCCCAGGGCCGGAAGGGCGAGAAGCCGACGACCGTGACCACGGAGAAGGCCGTGATCAAAACCATCACTCACCTGGTCACCGCGACCGGGAAGGTGCAGCCCGAAATCGAGGTGGGGATTGCGCCGGAGGTTTCGGGAGAATTGATCGCTCTGCCTTTCAAGGAAGGCCAGGTGGTCAAGAAGGGCGACGTGATCATCCGCATCAAGCCCGACCTCTATGCCGCCCAGGTCGATCAACAAGAGGCCGCTCTCGGCTCGTCCAAAGCCGCCAGCCTCCTCGCCAAGGCAAATCTGGACAAGGCCGAGGAGGATTACCGCCGGGCCGACGATCTCTACCAGAAGAAGCTGATCTCGGATGCCGATTACACGACGGCCAGGACGACCAGAGAGGTCGCCCGCGCCAACTATCAGGCCTCGCTCGCGGCGATTCGCCAGACGGAGGGCGCGCTCAACCAGTACCGTGACCAGCTGAGCAAAACCACCCTGTACGCGCCAATGGACGGCACGATAAGCGTGCTCAACAGCGAGGTGGGCGAGCGAGTTGTCGCGACCGGCCAGTTCGCCGGCACCGAGGTCATGCGCATCGCCGATCTCGGCAACATGGAGGTGCGCGTGAAGGTGAACGAGAACGACATCGTCAACGTAAAGCTCGGCGATCATACGGCCGTTGCGATTGACGCTTTTCCCGGCCGGAAATTCGACGGCACGGTGCGCGAGATCAGCAGTTCCGCCCTCACCACGGGCACGGGCGGCGCCAGCAACAACCAGGCGTCGCTTGCTGCTTCCGCCTCCGACGAGGTCACCAATTTTCTGGTGCGGATCCGGATCAGCGATCGGGAGGCCCATTTGCGTCCCGGGATGAGCGGCACGGTCGACATCGAGACGGAGACCGTCAGCAACGTCATCGCCGTCCCCGTCCAGAGCGTGACCGTGCGGGCCGAGGGCGGCAAGACCTCGGAGGAACTCCAGCAGCAGCGGGCCAAAGAGGCGAAGGAACGCACCGGCAATGATCTGGAACTGGTCAAGGAACACGAGGAGGCCCGGCGCACCCGCGAGAAACTCCTGCGGGTCGTTTTCATCCGGCACGGCAACGTGGTGAAGCTGCAGCCGGTGGAAACGGGCGTGGCGGACAACACGTACATCGAGGTCAAGAGCGGCGTGAAGGTCGGCGATGAGGTGGTGTCCGGCAGTTACGCGGCGATCAGCCGCACGCTGAAGGACGGGGGCAAGGTTCTCGTGGAGAAGCCCAAGAAGGACGACAAGGGTTGAGACGGCAGTCGGCCCCGAACCCGGTGAACATCCTCGCGCAGCCTGCCGCCATGATCCCTCCTCCCGCTCCCGCTCCTACGGCGCGCCGCACCGTCCGCCCCCCGGGGCCGCTGGTGATCGATATTCAGGGCGTCACGAAACTCTATCACATGGGTGAAGAGATCGTCCATGCCCTGCGCGGCGTCGCCCTCAAAGTCCATCGCAACGAGTACCTGGCGATCATGGGCCCGTCCGGCAGCGGCAAGTCGACGTTGATGAACATGCTCGGCTGTCTCGATACGCCGACCAGCGGCCACTACGAATTCAACGGGAAGGACGTCTCCAGCATGTCGGACGACGAATTGGCGAGCATCCGCAACCGCGAGATCGGCTTCGTCTTCCAGACCTTCAACCTGCTCCCGCGTTCGACGTCGCTGCACAACGTGGAGCTGCCGCTCATCTATGCCGGCGTGGCGCCGGCCGAGCGGCGCGAGCGGGCCCGGCAGGTGCTCGAGAATGTCGGCCTTGGCGACCGCGTCCTGCACAAGCCCAACGAGCTGTCCGGCGGCCAGCGCCAGCGCGTGGCGGTCGCCCGGGCGCTGGTCAACCATCCGTCGATCATTCTCGCCGATGAGCCCACGGGCAACCTCGACTCCAAGACCGGCGAGGAGATCATGCAGCTCTTCGACATCCTTTACGAGCAGGGCAACACCATCATCGTGGTCACCCACGAGGAGGACATTGCCCAGCATGCCCGCCGGACCGTCCGCCTTCATGACGGTCTGATCGCCAGCGATCGGATGGCGGTCGAATTGACGATGCCTTGAGCCGTCGCCCGCCATGAAAACCCTGGTCCGGTTCGGTTATGAGCTGATCGAGTCCTTTCGCATCGCGTGGGCGCAGATCCGCGCGAACAAGATGCGCTCGGTGCTGACGGCGCTGGGCGTCATCATCGGCATCGTCGCGGTCACGCTCATGGGCACCGCCATCAGCGGCATTGACACGGGGTTCGAGAACAGTCTCGCGATGCTGGGCAACGACATCTTTTACGTCGAGAAATGGCCGTGGTTCGGCGCGGAAGACTGGTGGAATTACATCAACCGGCCGCCCATCAGGATCACGGATGCCGAGAAGTTGAACCGCATCATCGAGGATACGCCCAACTCGCTGCTCGAGGTCGCGGTGCCGCGTGCCGGCCGGGGGTGCTCGGTCAAATACGGCGACGGCCGGGTGGACGGCATCTTTGCTTTCGGCACGACTGCGGATTATGCGCGCATCACCAACGTCGATTGCGTGGAGGGCCGGCTGTTCAATGAAGTCGAAGCCAACGGCGGCCGCTCGGTGTGTGTCCTGGGCTATGACGTCGCCGAGGCGCTGTTTCCCCGCGCGTCGTCCCTCGGACAAACGGTGATCGTCGACGGCCATCCCTGCACCGTGATCGGCGTCTTCGAGAAGCAGGGCGAGTTCCTCGGCCTCTTCAGTTTCGACAACCAGCTCGTCATGCCGATTGCGGCGTTCACCAAAATGTTCGGTTCCCGGCGTGGGGCGCAACTGCAGGTGAAAGTGGCGGACAAGACGCAGATGAGCGCCGCCAAGGACGAACTGGTCGGGGCCATGCGCCGGGTGCGCGGCCAGTTGCCCGGCGAACGCGACAATTTCTCCATCAACGAACAGCAGGCATTCAAGGCGCAGCTCGATCCCGTCAAGACGGCGATCGCCTTCGCGGGACTGTTCATCACCGGGCTTTCGCTGTTCGTCGGGGCGATCGGCATCATGAACATCACGTTTGTGAGCGTGAAGGAGCGCACCAAGGAGATCGGGACGCGCAAGGCCATCGGGGCCCGGCGCCGTACCATTCTCCTGCAGTTCCTGATCGAGGCGGTGTCCATCTGCCTGATCGGCGGGACCATCGGCATGGGCGTCGCTTATTCGGTCTTCCTCGGCATCCACTTCCAGATGCCCGGATTTCCGGCCGAGTTCTCTCCCGGGCTGGTGTTGATCGGCATGTTCGTCTCGGTTGTCACCGGCATTGCATCCGGGTTTGTGCCGGCCTGGGGCGCCTCGCGCCTCGATCCGGTGGTGGCGTTGCGCTATGAGTGAGGAGAATTTTTGCTTTGCGCATTTTGTTTTTTGATTTGGCTGGAGTGCAACGATGACGGAACTGGAACTACGGAACCGTACGAAAGCGTTCTCCCGACGGGTGCTGCATCTCGTCGAAGCGTTGCCGCACACCCGATCGGGAAATGTCATCGCAGGGCAGTTAGGACGGTCGGGCACCTCGGTCGGCGCCAATTATCGCGCGGCTTGTCGCGCGCGATCAGCGGCGGATTTACTTCGAAACTTGGCGTGGTTGAGGAAGAGGCCGACGAAAGTGCCTTCTGGATGGAATTAGTGATCGATGAGAAGATGCTCCCAGGAGAGAAGGTTCAGGACTTGTGGAACGAAGCAAGCGCACTCACCGCAATTATGGTTAGCTCGCGCAAGACGATGGCAGTCCGACTCGGGCAGCCGAAATCAAAACCCTAAAAGCAAAAATCCAAAATGCCACTCGTTGAGATTCTGAGAATCGCCTTTGCCTCGATCGGCGTGAACAAGCTCCGTTCGATCCTGACGATGCTGGGCATCACGATCGGGGTGTTTTCGGTCATTGGGGTCATGACCACGATTTCCGCCCTGCGCGGGTCCATCGAAACCGGGCTCAGTTTTCTGGGGTCGAACACATTCCAATTTAGCAAGTGGCCTTTTGCCCAAGGAGGCCCGAACCACCGCAAGTACGAGTTGCGCCGCAATATCACCCTGGCTCAGGCGTTGCGCTACGAGCAGCTCATGGAAGGAAGTTCCGACGTGGTCTGCCTGAAGGTGTTCCATCAGGATTCGGCCCAGGCGGTATACAATGCGCGCAAGACCACCCCCGATGTCACGTTCGGCGGCACCAATGAGTATTTTCTCAACGCGAACCAGTATAGCATCGACCTCGGGCGCAACCTTCAGCCCGAGGATATCGAGCTCGCCCGGCCGGTGATCGTCATTGGCCAGGACGTCGTCAAGAAGCTCTTTCCGTCGGAAAATCCGCTGGGCAAGACGATCAAGCTGAAGGGGCGGACGTATGTGGTCATCGGCACCTTCGCCGAAAAGGGGACCACCTTCGGCCAGAGCGACGACAATATCGCGATGATCCCCATCACCCGGTTTTTCAGCGACATGGGTACAGAGAATTATACCGTCAATATCGCGACCGCGGCGCCGTCTCATCTGCTCTACAACGACACGATGGACAAGGGCGTTACGATGATGCGCATCGTCCGCGGTCTGTCGCCGGAGGCGGAAAACGACTTCGAAGTGTATTCCAACGACTCCATTTTGGGCATTTTCGGCAAGGTGGCCGACATTGTGACGAGTGCATCGTTCGTCATCAGCGGCATTGCGCTCCTGGCGGCGGGCGTGGGAATCATGAACATCATGCTCGTCAGCGTCACGGAGCGCACCAAGGAGATCGGCATCCGCAAATCGATCGGCGCGCGCAAGAAGTCCATTCTCATGCAGTTTCTCATCGAGGCGGTCGCCATTTCCCTGGTCGGCGGAGTGTGCGGCATCGCGCTCGGGGTGGGGGCGGGCAACCTCGTCGCCCTCTTGATGAAGGCCGGCACGGTCTTCC
>DASRKV010000248.1:0-5048 GCA_035648795.1 Opitutaceae bacterium | reverse complement strand
GGACCGCCCCCGGGACCGAGCTCCACGACGTAATCGGCCTCCGCCAGCAGGTCGAGGTGGTGCTCGATCACGATCACGGTATGGCCTTGGTCGACGAGCCCGTGCAGCACGCGGATGAGTTTTTCGCAATCGCTGAGATGCAGACCGATCGTTGGCTCCTCGAGCAGGTAGAGATTCCGGGGCCGCACGCCCCGCGAACGCTCCGTGAAGGTCTGCATCCCGCGCGCGAGCTCGCTGACGAGTTTCAGGCGCTGCGCTTCCCCGCCGGACAGCGTGGGACTGCTCTGGCCCAGCGTCAGATAGCCAAGTCCGCAATCGCCCATCAGCCGGCAGACCTCCCCGAGCTTGGCGTGGAAATCAAAGAACCCGGCGGCTTCCTCGAACGTGAGTTGGAGCACCTGGCCGATGTTCTTCCCTTTCCAGGCGATATCCGCGAGTTCCGGGCCGTAACGGAGGCCGCCGCAGTCATCGCACGGCAGATACGTATCGGGCATGAACGCCATTTCGAGCCGGATGCGACCGGCGCCCTGGCAGGTCGGACACCGGCCGCCCGTCGTGTTGAACGAGAACCGCGAGGCGGTATAGCCGCGGATCTTCGCCTCGGGCAGCGAGGCGAAGAATTGCCGGATGACGTCGAAAATTCCGAGGTAGGTCGCTGGCGTGGAGCGCGGAGTCTTGCCAATCGGGGCCTGGTCGACCGCGATCACGCTCTTGAAGACCTGCGCCCCGCGCAAATCTGCGAACACCGTATGGCGGAGGGCGGCGCCCGGAAGATCTCCGGTCAGGCCGGTCAACCGGGCAAAGTCACTGCCGGTCAGCCGGGATTTACGCGCCTTGATCGCGCAGCTGACCGCCGGCCGGAGCAGGTCGCCAAAAAGGGTGGATTTGCCGGCACCCGACGGGCCGCAGACCATGATCAGGCGACCGAGCGGCAGCCGCAGGTCGACCGCACGCAGGTTGCGATACTGCGCGCCGGTGAGCGTGATCCAGCCGTGATCTTGGATTCCGTCCTTTGCGCGTCGCCGGGCGGATCCCGCGTCCGCACCGCCGATGGGCCGGTAGGCGCCCCGGGACGGATGCGGCAGACCGCGTCCGAGATAAAGTCCGGTCAACGAACCCTGGTTGCGCTTGAGGTTCGCCGGGGTGTCGTTGGCAATGAGTTCGCCGCCGTGCGTGCCGGCGCCGGGCCCGAGGTCGATGATGCGGTCGGCGCGCTCCATGATGGCCTCGTCGTGTTCGACCACGAGCAGCGTGTTGCCTTTGTCCCGGAGGGTTTCGAGCGTGCCGATAAGGCGTTCGTTGTCGCGCGCATGCAGACCGATGGACGGTTCGTCGAGCACGTACAACACGCCGGATAGGTTGGACCCGAGTTGCGCGGCGAGACGGATCCGCTGGGCTTCACCGCCGGAGAGCGTCTCTGTCGGGCGGTCCAACGAGAGATAACCGAGTCCGACATGATCAAGGAACTTCAGTCGTTCCTCGATCTGCGGAACGATGTCCATGGTGACGGCCCGTCCCCGGGCATCGAGGGCGAGTTGCCGCAGACCGGCCAGCAGTCCGGCGGGCGGCAACCGCAGCAGCGCGGGCAGCGAAAGCGGCGGCCCGGTCCGGAAATGGAGTTTGACCGCGCGCGCGACGCGATTGAGCCGTTCGCCATGGCAGACGGGGCAGAGCGTCCCTGAGGACTGTCCATCGGCGGCGTCGTCGCCGCGGGCCAGATCCGCGATCTCCGGCGGCAACTCCTCGTCTTCGCGAGGTTCCAGCATCCAGTCATAGATCCGCCCGTGACCCCGGCAGGCGGGGCACCAGCCCCGGGGGGAATTGAAGGAGAAATGCTTCGGATCGAGCTCGGGAAACGATTCGCCCGTGACGCGGTCGGTCCGGGTCGTGGAGAACCAGGAAAGCACCGCGCCGTCGGGGAGCAGGAGAAAGCATGAACCCTTGCCGAGTTGCAGCGCTCGGGTCAGGGCAGACGCCGGCGAGGCGAGAGCCGAGGATCGAGCGTCGAGGGCAGGACGATGCCGTGCTCGACGTTCGACCCTCGACGCTCGACCCATGGTTTGCGATTTCAAATCGCCAACCACGACTTCGATGTCGTGTTCCTTGTAGCGGTCGAGCTTTTGAAAATCCGCCACGCGGAGCACGCGGCCGTCGACGCGCATCAGCTCATAGCCCTGGCGGCCCAGCCAGGTGGCGATCGGCTGGTGGTGGCCCTTGCGGCCGCGGATGAGCGGCGCGCAAAGGTAGAGATGGCGCGCGCGCCGTGCACCGGCGGACGCGAGCACCTGGCCCAGGAGGACCTTGAGTTGGGCGGGAGAGAGCGGGGTGACGGGGCGGTCGGATTCCGGGTGGTGCTGCACGCCCAGCCGCGCATAGAGCAGCCGGAGGTATTGCGCCACCTCGGTGATCGTGGCCACGGTGGATTTGCGCGACCCGCGGGTGATGCGCTGCTCGATCGCCACGGTCGGCGGAATGCCGGTCAGGCGGTCGAGGGCCGGTTGCGGGAGTTGTTCCACAAATTGGCGGGCGTAGGGCGACATCGATTCCATGAAACGCCGCTGGCCCTCGGCGAACACGATATCGAAGGCGAGCGTCGACTTGCCGGAGCCGGATACGCCCGTGACGACCGACAATTGGTGATGCGGAATCGACACGCAGAGGTTCTTGAGGTTGTTCTCGCGGGCGCCGACGACGATGAGCTCACCGTTGGCGCGAGCTGCGCCCAGGACCGGGACGTAGGGGGCTGCGTCCTCCGCGGCGAGCGGAAGGCGGCCGAACGAACGGGATTGTTCGAGCGTCCGGCGGAGGAACGGCGCCGTCGCCGTCTCCGTGCGCGCGAGGTCCTCCGGGGTGCCTTCGGCGACAATCCGGCCGCCCTGCGGACCGGCATCGGGCCCGACCTCGATAATCCAGTCTGCCGCCAGGAGCACGTCGAGATTGTGCTCAATCATCACGATGCTGTGACCGCGGTCGACGAGCGCCTGCAGGACGCCGAGCAGGCGCTTCACGTCGTGTTTGTGCAGCCCGGTGGTGGGTTCGTCGAGCAGGAGCAGCGAGCCGGTGCCGCCGTCCGGATCGGGCGTGCCGGCCCCCGGTTGGCCACCGCCCGCAAGATCGCCGAGATAGCGCACCAGCTTGAGTCGCTGCGCTTCTCCGCCGCTGAGCGTGTTCAACGGCTGGCCGAGTGTGAGATAGCCCAGGCCAACGTCGGCGAGAACGGTGAGACGGCGCTGAATATCCGGTTGCGCCGCAAAGAGCGGCAGCGCGTCGCTGATGGTCGTGTCCAGCAAATCGGCGACCGACCGGCCGTTCCAGGTGATCGCCAGCACCTCCGGCTTGAAGCGACGACCCTCGCACACCGCGCATGGCACAAACACGTCCGAGAGAAACTGCATCTCGATGCGTTCGTAACCGAGCCCCTGGCAGTGCTCACAGCGGCCATCGCCGCTGTTGAACGAGAAGCTGCCGGCGCTGTAACCGGCCTCCTGGGCGGCGGGCGTCGCGGCGTACAGTTCGCGAATGAGCTCCCACGCGTCGGAATACAGCGCCGCGTTCGACCGCGGCGTCCGGCTGACCGGCGACTGGTCGACCAGCACGATGTCGGAGAATGCGAGATCGGAGTGGATTTCCCCGATGCGGGCGGGGTCCTCGGGCGGCTGGTGGCGTTGCGCCAGGAGGCCCTGGTAGATGACATTGTCCAGCAGCGTTGATTTGCCGGAACCGGAAACGCCGCTGAGGCAGACCAGCCGCTGGAGCGGGACGCGGAAGGTCAGGCCGGAGACGTTGTGTTTGGTAACGTTGACGAAGCGCAGCCACTTCAGCTTCGCGTCCGGTTGGACCGGGCGCCGGTGCGCGGGGAGTTCGACCTGCTGCCGGCCGGAAAAATACGCGCCGGTGATGCTGGCGGGAGAGCGCAGCAACGCGTCGACGGGACCCTGGAAGACGATCTTGCCGCCCCGGCCACCCGGCTCGGGACCGACTTCAATGACATGGTCCGCGGCGCGAATCATGGCTTCGTCGTGTTCGACGACGATCACGGTGTTCCCCCCGCCCGTCAGCGACCGGATGATCCCGATCAGCCGGTCGAGGTCACGCGGGTGGAGACCGACGCTCGGCTCGTCGAGGACAAAGAGGGTGTCGACCAGCGAGGTGCCGAGGCACGAGGTGAGATTGACCCGCTCGACTTCGCCCCCGCTCAGCGTGCGCGAGGCGCGATCGAGCGTGAGATAGCCCAGGCCCACCTGCTGCAGATAACGGAGCCGCGTGACGATGGAATCGTGGGCGAGATCGGCGGAATGGCCGGCGGGGCGCGTGGACGGGTGGGGCGGCGCAGACACGCCCGCGACGAGGGCCAGCAGTTCGGCGACGGGCAACTGGTACAGGTGGGGAAGCGTATGGCCGCGCCACTTCCAGCACAGGGCTTCCGGCTGCAGGCGCGCCCCCTTACAGGCCGGACATTGATTGTAGGCCCGGTAGCGGGAGAGGAAGACCCGCACGTGCATCTTGTAGGTTTTGGTCTCGAAGTACCGGAAGAACCCTTTCAGCCCATACCAGGCGTGCGGCCAGGTCTTGCCCGGTTTGTCGTAGTCCGGGTCGCCATTGATGACAAAATCCTTCTGCTCGGCCGTCAGGGAGGCGAAGGGCATGTTGGTCGGGAGCTTGAGCTTTTTCGCGAAAACGTAGAGGTCTCGTTTCGACTCGCCGTAGACCTCGCCCTCCCACGGCTTGATCGCGCCGTCGTCGATCGAGAGCGAGTGATCGGGAATCGCCAGGCGGTAGTCCACGTCGATGACGCGGCCGAAGCCACGGCACTGCGGGCAGGCGCCCAGCGGCGAATTGAACGAGAACAAAGCCGGCGTGGCCGCGCGAAAGGTGCGCCCGGTTTTTGGCGAATGCAGGCCGCGCGAGTAATAGCCGCTCTCCGCATAATGGCCGGGGGCCGTTTCGCGAAAGATGTGAACCTCGCCGTGCCCGAAGTGGAGGGCGGTTTCAGTCGCTTCGATAAAACGCGATCGCTGATCCTCGGCCAGACGGACGCGGTCTTGGGC
>DASRKV010000247.1:0-8942 GCA_035648795.1 Opitutaceae bacterium | reverse complement strand
GAGGTGCGCTTCCAGCAACGGTGCGACTGCCTCGCCGACCGTCGGCCGCAAACCGTAATTGGCCACCGCTGGCAGCGCCGGGCCGGCCGCATCGCCGGTGACGCGTACCGCATAAACACCATAGCGCGGCTTGAGCTCCGGCTCCCACGGTACGTTGAGGGTCGGAAATCCCAGCGTGCGCCCAAGCCGCCGGCCGGGAGTGACCACGCCTTCCGCAAAATACGAATACCCGAGGAGCATGTTGGCCTCCTCCAGCCGGCCCGCTTCGAGACTGTCGCGAATGCGCGTGCTGCTGATCGGCTCTCCGTTCCAGTGGATGCGCGGGACGCTCAACACCGACACATGATGCTTCGCCGCCTCCGCCAGCAGCAGGCGCACATCCCCCCGGCGGCCGGCGCCAAACCGCCAGTTCTCCCCGACATAGACGCCCGCCAGGTGCGGCAACCGGCGCCGCAAATGCGGCAGGAAGTCCTCCGCCGCGATGCGGGCGAATTCCAGGGAAAAGGTTTGCTGGATGACCGTGTCCACGCCGAGCCGGAGCACGACGCGCGATTTCATTTCCGGGCTCATCAGCATGCGGGTGCGCCCTTCGGGGCGGAAGAGCACACTGGGATGCGGCCAGAACGTCAGCACCCCCGCCAGCCCTCCGCTCCGGCGCGCGGAATGCACCGCCGACTCGATGACCGCCTGATGGCCGAGATGCACGCCGTCGAACATCCCGACGGCCAGATGCAGCGGTCGCGGCGGCAGCTCGACCTTGTCCAGGCTATCGTAATGAACGGGAAGATTCATATGGCACACGCGTGACGCGGGCGATTCAGTGAGCGCCAGGAACAACGGGCGAAGGTCACCGGACGGAGATGGGGTTTGAGCGACAAAAACTTCTGCACCAGGTGGCGCCGTGACGTGGTTACCCGACGAAGCTGGGCACCACCTCGTACACCGGAAGCAGCCGTTTCTCGATTTCGGCCAGCGACAGTTGCTCGATCTGTTCCAGCGTCAGCGCGGCCTCGATGCGGAACTTGTCCGTCGCCGTGCGGCGCAAGGCGCAGAGATGCCCGCCGCAGCCGAGCTTCTGGCCGAGGTCGTGCGCGAGGGTACGCACATAGGTCCCCTTGCTGCAGCGCATGCGAAAATCGAGGTGCGGCAGGGCGAAACGGGTCAGTTCGTAGCTCGAGACCCGGATGAACCGCGGCTCGCGCACCACCTCTTCGCCCTTGCGCGCCCGTTTGTAGAGCGGCACGCCGTCCACTTTGATCGCGGAAAACATGGGCGGCGTCTGGTACTGGTCCCCGAGGTAGCTCTGCATCGCCGCACGCACCTCCTCCTCCGTCAACGGCGGCACCGGCCGCGTCTCCATTACCTCGCCGTCGGCGTCCTGGGAATTCGTGATCTTGCCCAACTCGATCGTCCCCTCGTATTCCTTGTCGAGGTTGGTCAGATACTGCGAAACGCGCGTGGCCTTGCCGATCAGCATGATCAGCAGACCGGTCGCCATCGGATCGAGGGTCCCGGCATGGCCGATGCGCTTCATCGCGAGTTTGCGGCGCAGTCGGGCCACGACGTCGTGCGACGTAAAGCCGGTGGGCTTGTCGACGAGCAAGACCCCTTCGAGTTCCTTGGCCTGTCCGAGCATGGGAGAAAGATCTTGTCCCATGTCATCGGGCCGAGCGCAAGCGCGGCGTGATTGCGCGCCGGATCGGAGGCGGGCATGGTCCGGGAGCCGGCCGATGTAATCGATTATCGCGAAGGTCGTTGCCGCCTTCCGGCCAAAAGTGCTTCCCTTGCGGAGGCTGGTGACCCACTGTGCCGGTACGCGTCGGTTACCGACAGCTCTGTCCAACCGGCTTTCCCCTGAAGGCCGGGTGACGGTTCCTGAACCTCCTGCGCGAGTTTTCTCCGGGATTTGCCGCGCAGTTTCGCAGGATCAAACATGTCACATCCAATCATCGTTCAGGGCGGCATGGGCGTCGGGGTTTCCGACTGGCGGCTGGCCCGGGCCGTCTCGCAACTGGGCCAGCTGGGCGTGGTCTCCGGCGCGTTGCTGGCCGTCGTATTTGCGCGGCGGTTACAAGCCGGCGATCCCGGCGGTGCCATGCAGCACGCGCTCGAGCACTTCCCGGTTCCGGGCGTGGCCGAACGGGTGCTCGGGGAGTATCTGGTGCCGGGGGGCAAGGCGGCTTCGGCGGCCTTCCACTTGAGCGCGCTGCCGGCGCTTCGTCCGGGTCCGGCGCTGGTCGAGCTGATGGTGGCGGCCAATTTCGCCGAGGTGTTTCTGGCCAAGGAGGGCCACCACGGCCTGGTGGGAATCAATCTGCTCGAAAAGGTGCAGCTGGCCTCCCTGCCGTCGCTCTTCGGCGCCATGCTGGCCGGCGTGGATTACGTGTTGATGGGGGCCGGAATTCCCTGGGCCATTCCGGGCGTGCTCGATCGGTTTGCCGCCGGCGCTCCCGCCGAGTTGCGCATCGATACGGACGGCGCCCTGCCCGGGGAGGAGTTTGTTTCCACCCTGGATCCACGTGCCTTCGGCGGCGATCATCTGCCCGCATTAAGACGCCCGCAATTCCTTGCGATTGTGGCCTCGGCCACCCTGGCCATCACGCTGGCCCGGAAATCGAGCGGCGCGGTGAATGGCTTCGTCATCGAAGGTGACGTCGCCGGTGGACATAATGCGCCCCCGCGCGGTCCGCTGCAGCTCACGGCGGGGGGCGAACCCATTTACGGGCCTCGGGACATGCCCGATCTCGACAAATTCCGGGCCCTCAGTCTGCCCTTCTGGCTGGCCGGCGCCTGCGCGCAGCCGGAAAAACTGGCCGAGGCGATTCGTGAAGGCGCCGCGGGCATCCAAGTTGGAACCGCGTTCGCGTTCTGTGACGAGTCCGGGATCGAACCCGGCCTCAAACGGCAGGTTTGCCAGCTTGCCCGGACGGGCCACGCGAACGTATTCACCGACCCGCTCGCCTCTCCGACGGGCTTTCCGTTCAAAGTGCTGCAGATGTCCGGCACGTTATCGGAGGCCGGCCCATATGCGGCGCGTGAACGCCACTGCGACCTGGGCTATCTTCGCCAGGCCTACCGAAAACCGGACGGCACCATGGGTCATCGCTGTGCCGCTGAACCGATCAGGGATTACGTGCGCAAAGGCGGGGCCGCCGCGGATACCGATGGCCGCAAATGTCTCTGCAACGGTCTGATGACAAACATCGGATTTGGCCAGGTCCGGTCCAACGACGTGCACGAAATGCCGCTGCTGACCGCCGGCAACGACGTCGCGCAGCTGGCGCGGTTTCTTAGACCCGACGCTGACACGTATACTGCCGCCGATGTGATCGCGTACCTGCTCAATCCCTTGTCCGCCGCCTGAATCCGCCGGCTCCTCAAGGCGCGGTGAGGCCCGCTCCGAACAGCGTTGGGCGGGCGATCCGGAAATCTCTTCGCCAATTGAACCGACGGCTCACTCCGCGTCGTAGATCTGCAAGCGAGCCCAATAGCTGTTGAACCTGGTGGCAAACGCCTGGTGGACGGGATCGGCCTGATACGCGTCATGGGCGGCCACGTCCTGGCAAATCACGGTCAAGGCAACGGCGAAGGTCTTGTCGATCACCGGTCGATCCGCGGTGGCGGCAGGAGCGCCGACGTAGACCTTCGCGGCGTGCTTGATGGCGCGCAACGATTCGACGCCACGACGGAATTCGGCACGTTGCGCAGCCGTGAGCTCCGGCTTCAGCCAGAAAAAGACAGTGTGAATAAGCATAGTTGAGAGATCAGTTGAGTTGAGACGGGCAGCCTGATGGCCCGGCGCGCCGCCGAAATTCCTATGGGGTCAGATTCCCTCCGCTCGACCGGGGAGTGGAGGTCGCCTCCGGATCATGGCCGGCCATCGCCCGACGCTCCGCCCGGCGGCGCCACGCGCGACGGACCGGATACTTCACCGCGCCGTGATAGAGAGCCAGGATCACCAGCACACCGATCGCGGCGTACACCATGCCCTCGATGGTTGTCGGCACCGCCGGTTTGAAGACGCTCCAGGTCGCCCGGGCGATGGAAAGATCGACGTGGCGCAAGAAGACCAGCGGGCGGCTGAAAACCGAGGCGTCCCGGATGGCGGCATCCGCCGCGGACAGGGCGTCCACGCGGTCCGCGGTATCGTGCATCAGCCGGCCGAGGCGTGCCACGGTCGCCTCGGGGTTATCCTGGCTTTTTGCCATCAGCTGGTCGAACGTCAGTCCGGACTTCGCCGCAATCTCCTGGAACTGCCCGAGCTGCCGCCGGGCTTCATCGAGGTGACCACCCAGTCGTTGGAGGTACTGTTGAATGAACTCCGGGAGTTGCGAACACAGCACCGCGCCCGCGACGCAGAGCAGACGGTCGATGAGGGTGTCGCCCGCGGAGAAGACAGAATGCAGCGGTCGGGTCAGGCGCACGGTCCAACATCCACCCGTTGCCGCACCGGGGCAAGCCTGCGAAATTGGAAAATCCGGAACTCGAATCCCGACATCCGAAGCCTGAATCCTCCGAACGCGCGAAACGCGAAGCCTGCCTGGCGAATCGATCGTTGTTTCGACGTTGGTGGATTCGGGTTTGTTTCGAGCTTCGGGTTTAGGATTTCGAGTTTCCCGCCGGCGTCTTGGTTCGGGCTTCGCCGGATTGGGCCTGCCGGGCGCGAAAGCGCGTGATCGCCTCCAGAAAATAATAGTCGGCAAAGATGGCCGGCACGTCGACGTTGCTGTGGATCGGGAGGAACTGCACCGAGTGATCCAGCAGGCAGTTCGAATCCGTCCGCGTCACCAGGTACGGCGGCTGACAGAGCGACGCCAGCATCGCCTCCGCCCCGCTCTCGTATCGCCGGCGGAGCGCGGCGTCGTCGCCATACCGCGCCAGCTCAAACAGCGCGGACGCCGTGATGGCGGCGGCCGAGACGTCCCGGTACTTGATTTCCGACTGGAAATCCCACGGGGCGACGTGGTCCGCCGGCAGATGCCCAAGGAAATAGTCCGCGAGCTTGATCGCGAGATCCAGGAACTGTTGGTCATGGGTGTAGCGGTACGCCACGACCATGCCGTAGATCCCCCACGCCTGGCCGCGAGACCACGTGGTTTCCGGTCCCGCTCCCTGCAAGGTGCCCCGGTTGATGACCCGGCCGGTGTCCGGGTTGTAGCGCACCACGTGGTAGGTGCCCCCGTCGGGCCGCACGAAATCGCGGCCGGTGGTGAGCGCGTGCGTCCGGGCCAGGACGGCCAGATCGGCCGGCCCGCCGTTCTCCGCCGTCCAGAAAAGGAGTTCGAGGTTCATCATGATGTCCACCACCACGGGGAACGAGTTGCCGACCGGAGCCATGTCCCAGTTGGAGCTCAGGGCACCGACCCGCGGGTTGAAGCGCCGGGCCAACGTTTCTGCCGCCGCGATCATGGCCTCCTTGTACCGGCGGTTTTCCGGCCCCGGGGCCAGCCTGATGCCATTGCCGAAGCTGCACATGAATCGAAAGCCCAAGTCGTGCGTGTCGGTGTTCGATTTCTCCCCCTCAATTCCGGCCGTCCACTCTCTCGCCCAGCCCGCAAAGCGCGGATCCCGGCTTATTTCATAGGCGCGCCACAGGCAGCCCGGATAGAATCCGCTGGTCCAGTCGCTGGCCGGCTTGAGCTGCCAGCGCAACTGCGGAGTACCGTATGTCGGATAAAGGGCCGGGCCGCCCACCTCGCGGACGCTTTTTTCCAGCCGGACCAGGGAGGTCTGGACCGCGCTGTCCACCAACGCGTTCAGGTCCCCATCAGCCCTGGCCGGCTTCACCGGCACGATTGCCAGCAGCGCAAGCGCCAGGCGCGAGTACGTTTTCCTTGGGGTAAAATTCTCCATGGTATCGAGGCGAGGTGCATGAGGTGGCGGTCGCGAAGGCTCCGCATATTCCCGGTCGACGCCAGCAACGCCTGCGCCGGATGGCAACGCAATTAGCTCGGCCGGCCATCGCTGTTTCACCCGGACACCGGACCGCGCGTATTTGCCTTCATCTTTCACCGGTCTTTGCGCCGGGTTCGATCCGGGACGATAGGTGACACTTTGTCCGGGTTGATGGGTTACACTTTCGGGGCGGTACGATCTACCCACATCGGTAACAGATAGTCTACGGACATAGAGAGGGTCGAGAGGGTCAAACTTTGCACTTTGTCCTTGCGAAGGCGGCTGGAGGATTCATTGAATAAGGCATGGCCCGGAAGCTGAGGTTGCAATACGAAGGAGCGGTCTACCACGTCATTAGTCGCGGCAACTACCGGGCGGACGTATTTGCGCAGGAAAGGACGAAGGCGGCCTTTTTGGAATGCCTCGGGGAGGCGGCGCTGAAGGCGGGTTGGGCCGTGCACGCGTGGTGTGTCATGTCCAACCACTACCATTTGTGCGTGGAGACGCCGCAAGCGAACTTGGTGGGGGCGATGCAATGGCTGCAGGCGACCTTCTCGCTGCGGTTCAATCGGTATCGGGGCGAGCGCGGCCATGTGTTTCAAGGCCGCTACAAGGCGCTGCCGGTGGAGCCGGATGCTGCCGGGGCGGTCTGCCACTACATCCATCTGAATCCGGTTCGGGCGGGGATCGTCGGGATCCAGGGGCTGGCGAAGTGGCCGTGGACCAGCGTGGCCATGCTGGTGAGCGGGCGGCGACCGGCTTGGTTTTCTCCTGCAGCAGCCCTGGAGCATGCCGGCGGGCTCAAGGATACACCCGCCGGTCGCACGCGCTATCTGGCGTATCTGGATTGGCTGCAAGCGGACGATGCCGGCAAGAAGCACTTGCAGTTTGAGCGGCTATCGACGGATTGGGCAGTCGGCACGCCCGATTTCAAGAAAGAACTGCTCAAGGAGCACACCGAGCTTGTGGCGGCGCTCAAGGCTCGTGGCGTGGATGATTTGCGGGAGGCCGCTCAGGCGCTCTGGCGGGACCGGCTCGCGGCATATCTTGGGGCCCTGAAGAAATCCACCGCCGACATCCGCACGTCCGCCAAAGGGGCCGCCTGGAAAGTAGCGGCGGCGGCGGCGATGAAGATGACGACAACGGCGCCAAATCCCTGGCTTGCTGCCGCGCTGAACATGGGCAGCCCTTTTCGGTTGAGCCGGCTGGCCAGCGCCTGCTGCGCCAATCCCCAGACCTTCCAGCCTTATGTCGACAAGGTAGCAAAGTGCAAAGTTTGACCCCATATTTACCTGCGTGACCCCATATTTACCTGCGTTATGTCGACAAGGTAGCAAAGTGCAAAGTTTGACCCCGTTCTTACTTCGAAGCAGGTTGGTTGGCAGATGGACATCTTCGATGTGTCGTCCCCTGATATGTCGCTGTTGAGCGGCAAATATGACGGGTTCGTTTTTTCGCAGCATGGCGACTTGGATAATCGGACAGGATTTTGGAGACCCGGTACAGCCGATGCTTTTATTAAAGTGGCGCCTCAACTCCAGCCGTTCTTGCAGCAAGGCGGATGGACGGCTTGGGAATTCTGTTTTGGGCAGGCCAGCCAGAGCTATATCGATTCGATGAGGGTGCCATGAAAGTGAACCAATTGATTTTGTCCTCTGGAGCTGAGACGGGATTCAATGCGCACTATGGACCGTTTGTTTTCTTGGGAGGGAAATGGATTACAAAATGAAACGATCACTATTATTGGCCGTTTTGCTTGCTTCCGTCCAACTCGAGGCAGGAGAGAATACTGTGAAATCTGACCCTATCGCGGAATTGAACCGGGTGCGTATGTGGAGTTCTTACACGGAGGTCATTGAGGCACACCTCGCCTTGCCTCAAAGCGAGAGAAGTCCTGTTTACGGTTTTGGCGAACAATGGGCGGTTGCGGAAGGACTTCGCGCGGTTGGCCGAGTTTTGGACTCTGCGAAGGCTGAAAAGCTGGATGCGGTAGCCATAGCCGCTGCGATTACTGCCAATCGCTCGATTGTCGATATCGCGATCACTGGTGAGATGATATCGCTGGGGGAGACGGCGAGTTACCCGACTGGTAAGCTCGCCGAGCAACTCCAACTGACGTACAAGACGAAGGAGATTGCTTCAGACGTGGCGAGCGGAAGGAAGAACGCGCTGAAGGCCCTGGAGGTATTGCTAAAACTGAAGATAGCAGGCCAACACGCCCAGGCCGCTACTCCCTAGCTCCCTTCGTCGGCGAACGTTGTACCCCATCTCTCGTTTAGCTCACGGCGCCGCCGGGCTTGTCGATCCGGGCGATGGTGATCTTGGCGACCCAGGGGCCGCGGCCGACGGTGCCGGCATAGCGTGCGTCCTGGGCGGAGACGGAGGCGAGGCTGTGCTCGTTGATCAGTTCGACGAGTTTCCCCAGGCGCGCGCCGGTCACGACCACATCCGCCGTCGAAAACCCGAGCGTCAGCCGCTCCGGCGCTTCCGAAGGATCTGAAAGGGTCATGTTTTGTAGATTGTAGTTGACCTAGTTTGAGCCGCCAATCCGACGGCGGCGCCATTTTCTTCAGCGCTGTTTTGGACACTAGTGTCGTGGCCCTGACCCCGTCGGCTCGTGCCCCATGTCCTTGGACTATCAGTTACCTATGTCCCCGGATCGTTCCCTAACGCGCCCGATGCGTCTTGGGGACAAGCCGCTCCACCTCGATCCGTCACTACATTATGTCAGCCTCAGTAGCTCGGGGCCAGCTTTTGGGATCGTCGCCGGACACCGGCCGCGGCGGACCACGCGCCCGACCCAGCCCAGGTCGCGAGCGTGGTTGCTTCTCCCAACTCAGCCGGTGCGTCCGCCGTCAACCGCGCGGATCTGCTTTTCGAGCACGGCGACGAGGCGAGGAAAAAAAGTGGTGGCCTTCTCGCCCGCCACATTGAGACCCGCCGCACAGGCGTGGCCGCCACCCCCGAATTGACCGGCGACAAGATCCACCCGATAAGCCGGTTCCTTGGCCCGCAAACTGGCTTTGATTCCGTCGGACCGCTCTTCG
>DASRKV010000246.1:0-3120 GCA_035648795.1 Opitutaceae bacterium | reverse complement strand
GAGAAAACCTTGTCGCTGCGGCGGCGCCTCTCCCTGGAGCCGTCGGAAGGGTCGGCGGAGGCGCGGAAATCCATCGACGCCATCATGGCGGTGACCCGCGCGCCCTGGGGCGAGCTGCGCCCGCTGGATTCGCAGCAGGTGAGCGGGCTGCAAAAGGCCTTGCGGCAGCTTCAGGCCAAACTGGATGAGCGGGAACGCGCGACGGCGGAACTTGCGGTGCAGCTGGCCGAGCGCGAACGCGAACTGGCGGAGACGGAAGCGTTGTTGACCGCGCGGGAAAAAGTCATCGTGGCCGCCGGCCGGACCAGGGAGGAGCTGTCGCTTTCGCCGGAAGAGCAAGCCGCGCTGGAGCAGCTCAAGGCGGAGCTGGAACGGCAGGAGCAGTCGCTCAAGGACCAGAAGGCGGCGCTCAAGGAACGCGACCTGTTCGTCCAGGAGAATGAAGCCAAACTGTTCGACAAGATGCAGGCCCAGCAGGAGAGGGAAGTGGAATTGGAACAGAAAGCCGACGATCTGCACGCGTTGGAGAAACGCTTGCGCGAGCGGGAGGCCGCCGTCGATCCGGCGGCCGCCGCGGCCCTGAAGGCGGAAAAGGACGCACGGAAATTCGACGAGTTCAGGGAATGAGCGGAGCGGGCCGCAGACCTCCGGCCGCTGGCGCCGGCCGCCGGGAACCCCCGGGCAGATGGCAGGTCAGAACCTCCACTGATGGTCTTGCGCGCCGTTTCCGCCTGTTTCCAGACAACGATCTGCCCTGAATCGCTTGCTTTTTTGCTCGCTCCACCGTGATCAGCAATGTTTCTCTCTAGACCCCCCATGAGAATCGCCGTGTTCGTCGCCGCCGGCTTGGTCGTCCTGACCGGCTTTCTGCATGCCCAGTCCGATGACGATGACGATGAAATGGACTATTTTCCGCTGGTGCCGTCCGGCAATTCCCTGCGCTTCGGCCTGCGGTATGTCGGCGGCCCCAAGGTGGCGTTCCACAATGTCGGTGCCGTGTTGCCGACCGTGGCGAGCGTGGGCGCCATGGACCTGGCGGTCCACGCCTACAACGATGGCACGGTGTCTCCAGATGGGCGCACCGATGCGAGCGGCCATCCGCTCAACGACGGCCTGACCAACACGTGGACGGCCAACTACGACACCCAGATCACCCCCGACAGCAACATTGCCTATCACATCTACAGCACGTCTTCGCTGGCCGATAGCCAGACGATCAAAGGCCAGACCGCCAGTGCGTCGGGCTGGGAACTGCAGGTCGGCCGGAGCTTGGGCAAGATCGCCCGGAAAGTGGAGGTCAGCCTGGTGGGCGGGTTCACCTTTTCTGGAATCAATGCGAAGAAGAGCAGCCTGGTGCAAGCAGAGCTCACCACCCTGACCGACGTCTACGCACTCAACGGCCAGCTTCCGCCCACGATGCCTTATACGGCCCCGACGACTGCTTACCGGGACATCTTCGATCCGAACGGTCTGCCGGTGCTCAATCCTGATGGCACCCAGAGGACAGTATCGGTCGATACCAGTACTCTCCTGGGTCTCGATCCGACCCGCACTTACACGCACAGCCCGGCCCAGGTGCAGGGCCACTGGCAGATCAAAGGCGCCTACTACACCTTCCGCGTCGGACCGATGTTCCAGATCCCCGTGACGGAGCGGTTCAAGCTGGGTTTCGGGTTCGGGGCGGCGGCGGCGATTGTCGGCAGCACGTACAAAGTGGACGAGACGATCGAACTGGATGATGCCACACAGCCCGTCACTGCTCTTGTCCAGAATGTCGACGAAAAGACGCGAAACCTGCTGTTGCCGGCTTTTTATGCCGACGTCGACGCCGAGTATTGGATGACCGAGCGAACGGGCTTCTATCTCGGGGCGACGTATCAGAAAAGCAAGAGCTTCGATCAGTCCCTCGATGGCCGCAGTGCGACTATCGATATGGGGTCAACTTCCGGATTTACGAGTGGCCTCACGCTGCGGTTCTGATCCCCGAATTCACCCTGCTTCTGTCCGGACCAACCGATTCGAGGACGGACCCGCGGGCGGGAAACATCCGGGCTCACTCTCCGGTTTCGACAATTCCCCGGCGACGCGCTAACGTCGCCTCATGAAAGGCCGCTTGCGGCTTGAAGAAGTCTCGGATCCCCTGGTGCTCGCCGCCATGGAAGCGGTGCCGCGGGAGGAGTTTGTTCCTGAGCACCTGCGCGGCGCTGCCTACGATGACCGGGCCCTGCCGATCGAGTCGGGCCAGACGATCTCGCAGCCGGCGGTCGTGGCGTACATGACCGAGCAATTGCGGTTGTCGCCGGCCAGCCGCGTGCTTGAGATCGGCACCGGCTCGGGCTACCAGTCCGCCGTCCTCGCCGAGATCGCCCGCGACGTCTACTCCGTCGAGCGGATCGACCGGCTGGCGCGGACCGCGGCAGCGCGCCTGGCGCGGCTGGGATATGACAACGTTCACATCCGGCAAGGGGATGGGGCGCAAGGCTGGCCGGAGGAGGCGCCGTTTGACGCAATCATCGTGACCGCGGCGGCCACCGCAGTTCCGCCCGCGCTTCCTGCGCAACTGGGTCCGGGCGGCCGCATGATTCTGCCGCTGGGCGGGCCGGATAGTCCGCAGGTGCTGGTATTGTTCGAGCGGAATCCCGCGGGTGATTTCGACCGGCAGGATCTCTGGCCGGTGCGGTTTGTGCCATTGCTCTAACCCATGTCGGGCCTCCGGGTCGCTAACCGGGCTGACTCAACGCCTGACAGGCGGCGAGGACGTCTTCGCTGGCGCGCAACCGATCGGCCGGGAAGAGCGTGTTGATGCGCGAGATCACCTGCTGGATGAGACCGTCCGGACAGGACGCGCCGCCGGTGATCAACACCCGCATCGGGTCCCTCCCGCCCGGAAAACTCCGGCGCTCCATCCGGCCGGCGTGATTGAGACTCGCCACCGGAAACACGTAGTGCTGCACGTCGTCCCGGCTGCGGATGTTCTCCTCCGATTGGATGAAATAGGCCCGGGCGCCGAGGGCCTGCTCACAGAGGCGGAAGAGCTGGTAGGTGTTTGAGCTATTCTGCCCGCCGATGACAAAGGCGGCCTCCAGTGGCTCCGCGAGCGCCCGGCTCAGGGCATCCTGG
>DASRKV010000245.1:0-5001 GCA_035648795.1 Opitutaceae bacterium | reverse complement strand
TCCGCTATCCGACTTCCCGCATCAACTCATTCCGTCACGGGAAGCAATTCCGACGGGAGCGCGGGAAATTCCGCCCGCCGCGAGGTCGCGGGCGCAAAGGCGATCACGAACCACGGGCCCGCCGGATGATCCGGGTCGTGCAAAGCGGATACGATCCGACAAAGGCCGCGCTTCGGCCAGCGCCCCTGCGCATTGGGACCTAGCGGGCCGAGGTACCCGGCCTGATCGCCCCGGCTTAACACCGGCGGAGGACCGGGCGGCAGAGACATGACGGCGGAATGAGGACATTTGGCTGGCCCCGCGGCTGACCGCTCCGGGCGGGAACAGTTCCCCTTCAGAACGGAAAGCCGATCGACAGGAGCAGCGTGCCGGAGGGATCCTGCGGACGCGGGTTGAGGTTGTGGCCGTATTCGATGCGCACGGGACCGATCAGCGTCTGGTAGTTCAAGCCCAAACCCACCGTATACAGCCGCTCGGAAAACGGATAATCGGCCAGACGCGCCGCCGTGCCCAGCGCGTCGCCAAAGACCACCGCCGACCACTTCGAAGTAAGAGCCTGCTCGAACTCGACGTTGAGCTGGGTATAGGTTTTCGCGCCGACGAACTGGCCGTTGGCGGCGCGCGGGGCCGCTCCGCCGTCCCGATAGCCGCGAATCGAGCTGTCGCCCCCCGGGAAGAATCGCACGTTCACCGGCAATTGCGCGTCGCTGGCCGCGCCCAACGTCGTCACGATCCCCTGGGCAAAGCCCACGTGGATCCAATGACCGCCGCCCACCGGCCGGTGGTAGGAGCCGCCGAACGTGAGCTGCTGGTATTCGACCTGGCCCCCGAGCCGTCGGCTGGCTTCCGCCAGTTGGATGAAAAGCTTGCGACCGCGGCGCGGCACCAACGGATTGTCGCGGGTATCGCTGGTCAACCCGATGTTGACGCTGGCCGCGTTGACCTGATTGAGATCCGTCGGGCTCGTGGCCAGGGTGTTGCTGGTGTTGCCCAAGCGGTCGAAGGTGTAGCCGGTGGTCAGATTGCCTCCGAGACCCCGCAACGGCCAGAGCAGCGAAACATTGGCGCCGTATTCCGTGCGCACAAACGCGAGTTCCTCGCGCCGGAATCCGAACAGCCGCGCGCTGCCGTCGACCGACGTGCCGAACAGCTCCGGCACGGTGTAGGTGTAGTCGAGCTGCGTGCTTTTCACGGACTGCACTAGCTTGAGATCGTCGGTGTTCGCCAGGCCGAGAAGGTTGTAGTGCCGCCATTCCACCCCGCCGCGCAGCTCTTCATAACTTCCCCAACCGCCGAGCAGGTCGACCTCCTGGCGCCGGCCTTCGGTCACCTGGAACACCGCGTCGCGCGCCGGGCCATCCGGCGGATCGTAACGCAAGGCGATGTTGCTGAATACGCCGAGCCGGGCGAGTCTCGCCTCGGCGTCGTCAAAATCGGCCGGATTCAGGGACTCGCCCGGTTTCGCGTGGATCAGACGCCGGAGCATCGGCTCGCGCGTATGTGTGTTGCCGATGATCCGCACCCGACTGAGTCGCACCTGGGAATTGGGCGTGATTTCGGCGGTCACCGACACCGCGCGGCGGTTGTCGATGGGCGGCGCGGCACGCGGGGTCAGCTTCACCTCGACGTCGGGATGCCCGCGCCCGTCATACCAGCGGCGGATGGCCGCCATGGTGTCCTGGCGCCACAGGTCGGACCAGGGGTGGTTCACCCGCCCGCGCACCAGCTCGTCCGGCGCGGGACTCCCGTCGGCGATGTTGAAGGTCAATGCCGTGACCTCCCAGGCCGGACCCTGGCGAACGTCGATCCGGACGCGGGCTTGTCCCGACTTCGGGTCAACGCGCAGGTCGGACACCGCCAGGGCGGCTTCCGCGAACCCGCGCCGGCGCAGGTCCTCCTGCAGGTTGCCGACCGCGCTCTGCAGCCGCCCGGGGGAGTAGATCCGCTCGGACGCCAGCGGAAACAGGATCGTCCCACCGATAAAATAGGCGCGCGCCTCCGCCGCCGGCAGCGCCGTCAGGCCGTGGAACTCGACGGCGCGCAAACTGTACCGCACGCCGTGACGGATGCGCAAGGTCACGGCCGTTGCCGCCAGCGGGCGCGGCAGCGGATGCTCCAGCGTGGACTCGATCGGATACGAGCCGCGGCTTCCGTCGGTCCGCGTCACCTGCGCCGTCACCGCCGCCTGCAAGTATCCCTCGTCTCCAAGTTTAGAATACAGGATGAGCGCGGCGTCCTCGATGGCTCCGGCATCGAGCGTCGCCCCCAGTTGCGGACCGAGCAAGAGCGTGAGCGTCCGTTGGGCCTGCCGGTCCTGGAGCAAACCCAGCCCCCGCACGCGGACCTCCGCCGCGCGCAGGCCGGCGCCGGCGAGGAGCAGGGCGGCCCCGAGCGCCAGATGGCCGGCCAGCCGCGCCGCCTTATTTCCTCTCATTCGCGCCTCCTTCCCCGCGATAGACTCGCCATTTCAGACCGGCGTTGTAGTAGTCGAACTGGTCGTATTCGCCCACGAGGGACCAGCGGTCGTTGAGCTTGTATTCGACGTCATACGTCTCCCGCCCCATTTGCGAGACCTGATCGCCCGAGGTGATCTCCAGCCGGTTCTCGTCGCCGCCTCCCAGTCCGGAGAAGAACCCCTTTCCCAAATAAGCCCCCAGACGGGTCAGCCGCCTCTGATCGTTCGTTCCCGCTCCCGCGGTTTCGTTCCGCGAGGCCTGTCCGGCCGTCACGAGCAGAAGCACCTGCGCCGGTTCGAGCGGAGGAATGGAAGAGAACTGAAGATTCGGCGATTCCGGCGAACCGCTCGCTTCCATCCGAAGCTGATAATCCTGGCGGTTCGACACCGCCGTCAGCGCGATCTTTGGATGGTATGGATCGGCCTCCGGCAGGCGAAGCACGCCAAACTGCACGGTAAAGGTGGCGAAAGGAAACAGCACCTGCCCCTCATCAACGTCCACCTCGCCGACCGCGCGGGGTTCCCCCAGCGTGCCCGCAAGGTGAAACCGCGGCGACGCGATGCCGGTAAATACGGTCGTCCGCATCCGCACCTTCCTCGGGCCGCGCACGTCCACCGCCAGCTGCCAGCGATCGAACGGCGGCGTGCCGACCGCGAAGTACGGCGGCCGCTGCGCCACGCTTTGCCCGCCGGTCGGGAACAGCGCATGAAAGTCCGCCAACACAAGACAGTCGCGCAGATCCACGGCTCCCGTCAACCGCGTGACGCCGGCCGAATCGGTGTCGGCGCGCAGGTTGAAGTCCGTGCGCACGAGCAGTCCCGCGCGGCGCACCAACGGGAGGTTCGTCCCGCGCATCGTCAGCGCGACCTGGGGCGGGCCCTGGGTCGGCCAGGTTACCCGGCCCTCCACCGTCACCGGCTCGCCGCCGAGCTGTGCCGACAGGGACCGCACCTCGACCGTGCGGCCGGCGAACGCGAGATCGGCATTGATCGCCTGCACGACGCCGAGCGGCTCAAGCGGGCGTGCGACCGCGCCGGTGAGACGCAATTCACCCGTCAGTCGACCGCCCGGCGCGAGGCTGGCCTCCGCCCGCAGGCGGCCCGCCACCACCGGAATGCCGGGAACGCGACGCGCCAATAATGCCAAATCGATGTCGGGAATCTCCACGTGGCCCACCGCAGCGCTCCATTCGAACTTCCCTGGCTCGCGCCACAATTCATTCCACCGTGAGTTCGTCATCGGCAGGCGGGCGGCGGCCCGCACGGTCTGTCCCTCGATTTGGGCTGTCAAGTTGTCGAATACAATCTGATCGCGCTCGACGCGCAGGTCCAGCTTCAGTCCGTCGACTTCCGGCAGCGGCCGCCCAAAACGGCCCGGCACCGCCGCTACTCGCCCGGTCTCGATGTGCAACTCTCCCTGCGGCCGCAGCAACGTCCCGCCGACGCGCAGGCGAGCCGACGGATCCGTGAACGAGATTCCCGTCGCTTCCGCCACTGCCGCCCACAACGACTGGTCGGGCGCCGTATCCGCCTCGAATTCGACCGGCGCCCCGGTGTCGATCTGGAGATGCGGAACCGTCCGGGCATCCCAGACGATCGGGATTCGGCCAGCCGCGTGCGCCAGCATTCGCTCTCCCTCGGCCACCTGCAAGTCCGCCAGCCGCACCCCGTGATCGTCGCCGCTGATCGCAAGCCGCACGGCGGCGAACTGGGACCCGAGCTTAATCTCGCCCGCGAGGTCTGCCGCGAAGACCAGCTTGCCGTCCGCGACGCGGCCGTCCGCGTGCAATTGCTGCAGCCGCCACGCCGGCCCGCGCACCGTCAGCCAGTCTCGCCACAATTCCGGACCGGCGTTGGTTGCATCGATTCTGAAGGAACCCGCGCTGCCGCCGGCCGCCGCCAAGCTGATCGCGCCGTTCCCTGGACCGGCCAGGCGAATCCCTGCGGCTTCTGCGCCCGCCGCCCAGGTCACCGTCGCCGGGTCCACAAGATTCCAGGTTCCGCCGTCGCGGGATGCCAGTTGCAATTCGCTCAGCACTGCGCCGCGCGCATCGGCCGACCCCACGACTCGCAATGTCGCGGTGCCCGCCTCGGCGCGGACCGTCAGCTCGCCCAACACCGCGCCATGGCCTTTCCACGTGGCGGCCAGGTTGAACGGGTTCAGCGGCGCGACACGCGCCCCGGTCATCTTCAGGGAACCCTCGTGCGCCGGCGCGAGAAGCGGACCCGACACCCGGGCGTCGATCTCCGCCTTCGCCCAGCCCACGCCGGGCGGAAGCCACGGCGCGAGCCAAGCCGACCCCACCGCTCCCTGCAGCGTCACGCCGTCCAGCTAGCCCTTCCGCAAGTCGCACGCCCCGCGCACCGTGACCCGGCTGCCCTCATCGGTTTCCGCCTCACCCGACGCGATCACCAGCCGGGGCCATTGCAGCGCCCCCTGGACGGCCACGAGCCGGACGGAGAAACCGCCCATCTGGACATCCTCAAGGCCGAGCTGGAATTCCTGCCGACCGGCCACCGCCTCCGGCACGATGATGGACCCGTGA
>DASRKV010000244.1:0-4550 GCA_035648795.1 Opitutaceae bacterium | reverse complement strand
GAAGCCGGACTCACCTTCTCGCAGAGAAATCCAGCCCGCCTGAATCCCTGGCAGCTCCAGTGCCCGCTCCAGAGTCAATTGCAGGACCTCGCGTTCGCTGACCGCTTGGTTGAGGCCCTCGGCGATTCGGTTCAGTCCCTGAAGCACTTGGTTGGAATGGGTCCGTTCCATTTCCCGTAGCTTGAGCTCGCTGTTGATTTCGACCGCCTGCTCATAGGTCGAGATCAGCAAGTCCAGTATCTGGTGGCGCTCGGAACTGATGAAATGTCTGCGGCCTCCCAGGTTGATTTCCAGTCCCATCTGCATCTTCTGGTTCTTGCGCAATTCGACGTTCATCAGCAGGTAGTCGATGCGCGACAGCAGGAGATCCTCGTTGTACGGTTTGCGGATGAAGTTGTCGGCTCCGCACTCCAGCCCACGGATAACGTCCTGTGGATCGGAGAGCGTGGTCACCAGCATGACCGGGACGTCCTTCAACTTCTCGTCGGACTTGATTGCCTTGCATAGGCCATAGCCGTCCATTTCGGGCATCATGACGTCGCTGATGATGAGCGTCGGTTTGCGCTGCCGCGCCGTCTCAAGCGCCAGCCGGCCGTTGGCGGCAACGCTAACTTCGTACCCTTGTTGTTCGAGAATGTGCCGCAGCCGCTGGGCCTGGGTGGGGCTGTCCTCCGCGATCAGGATTTGCACGGGTGAATCGGACGGTTGCGTACGTGTGCCCATGGTCTCAATTCCTCGATATGCCATTTCTGTGGCTGACCAGCGCGATCAGCGCATCGGCGATCTTGTCGGCCGGTAGCACATGCGTGGCGCCGCCCAGTGCGATGGCTTCGCCCGGCATGCCGTGCACCACCGAGCTTTCCCGGTCCTGCGCGATCGTGATCGCGCCCTTGTCTCTCATCAGCTTCAATTCGGCCGCGCCATCCTTGCCCATGCCGGTGAGCAACACCCCCAGCGCGTTCGGGCCGTACGCTGCGGCCAGCGACCGGAATAGGTACGACACCGCTGGCCGCAGATGATTCTCCGGTTCCTCTTTGGTCAGAAGGATGTGGCCGTTGGCCCCGATGCCCATGTGAAAATCGTCGGGCGCGAGGTACACGTGGCCCGGCAGCGGGGTTGTCCCGTAGGAAGCGAGGTGAATCTGCAAGGCGGTGGTTTGGTTCAGCCACTCGACCATGCCGGCCAGGAATCCGTGCGCGATGTGCTGGACGACGAGCACCGGCGCGGGAAAGTCCTTCGGCAGTCTTGCGAGGATGGTTTGCAGCACCGGCGGCCCGCCGGTGGATGTGCCGATGCCGATCAGCTTGATCTGCGCCCGAGCGGGCTGCCATTGCGCAGCTGGGGTAGGAAGGGCCGCAGGCAAAGGCGCCGCCCGCGAGTGGGCCGTGCGGCGCACGACCTTGACCTCGGACATCAGTTTCACCGTTTCCAGGAGGTGCGCGGCCAGCGCCTCGAAATCGCAGTGCTCGTAGCCGAGAGGCTTTTCGATGCAGGCGATTGCTCCCGCTTCCATCGCCTGGAAGGCGATGACCACGTCCTTGGCCTTGGCGGTGGCGCTGCAAATAACGATCGGCACCGGTTGGGTCTCCATGATGCGGCGCGTCGCCTCGAAACCGTCGAGGCGCGGCATATGGAGATCCATCAGCACGACGTCGGGCTTGTTCTTCTTGACGAAATCAACCGCCGCCTGGCCGTCGCTGACGGCGCCGATCACGCGGATCTGCGGATCCGATTCGAGCAGGTGAACGAGAAACATGCGTGTCACCGTCGAGTCCTCCGCCACCAGGACGTTGATCTTGCGGTCGGTCATGAAAAGGTTCACTCGTTTAAATCAGCCGCCGTACGGCCTCGAGCAGGTTGCTCTGGTCGAAGCTGCTCTTGACGAGGTAGGCATTGGCGCCGGCGTCGATGCCGTGCTCGCGGTCCTCCCGCGTTTCCAGCGCTGTCACCAGCACCACCGGAAGTTCCGCCAGTTTCTTGTCGGCGCGAATCCTCGCCGTCAGGTCGAACCCGTTCAGCCGCGGCATTTCCACATCGGAAACAACCAGGTCGAACCTTTCGGCGCGCAGCAGGGTGAACGCCTCCATCCCGTCCACCGCGATTTTCACGTTGTAGCCCGCCGACTCCAGGATGCCTTTCAGCAGCATGCGCGACGTGATCGAATCCTCGGCGACAAGGATCGTCCTGGTTTCGGCTAGCGCCGGTGCCGTCCCGGCGGCGGCCACCCGGGCCTGTACTCCGGCAACCTTTCGGGCGGACTTGAGCAGGTCGGCCACGTTGAGAATCGGCGCGACCTTGCCAGAGCCCAGTACCGTGGCGGCGGCAACGTTGCGCACTCGTGACAGGGGCTTCACCAGCGGCTTGACCAGCACCTCCTGTTCGTCCAGAACAGCGTCCACGGCGAACGCAATGCGTTGCTCGCCGCTGCCGAGAACGATGACCGTTACGCCGGCGGACGGCGTGTCCTTCCGCTCCACCGGCGGCAACTCCAGTGCGTCGGCCAGTTGCACCAAGGCCACCGCGCGCCCGTCAAACGAGATGGTCTCGCGACCTTCGACGGTTCGAACGTCGTCGGGGCTGGCGCGCGCCACGCGCTCGACCTGGGCGGCCGGCACCACCAGCAGCCGCCCGGCCGCCTCGACCAGGATGCCGCGAAACGTTGCCCGCGTCGCCGGCATGACGATGCGGAAAGCGGTTCCCAGGCCCGGGCGGCTCTCGACCGAGACTTTCCCGCCCAGCTTTTCGGCTTTCTCGCGCACGATCGCCAGCCCGAGTCCGCGCCCGGACAACTCCGTGATGATCGGGCTGGTGGACACTTCGGACTGGAAAATCAGCGCCCGCGCCTCGGGCTCGTCGAGTCGGGCTGCCTCCTCTGCCGAAATCAGGCCGTGCCTGACCGCCGACTCTTTCACCTTGTCGGTGTCGACGCCCACGCCGTCGTCGGAGACAAGCAGTTGCACCTTGTTGCCGTTGACCTGTGTCACGGCGAGCGTGATCGTGGCCCGGGGCGGCTTGCCGCGCCGGGTGCGCTCGCCGGGGGGTTCGATGCCATGATCGATGCTGTTGCGCAGCAAATGAATGAGCGGGTCCTTCATCTCCTCCAGGATGCGTTTGTCGATCTCGATGGCGTCGCCCTGAATCGTGAGGTCGGCCTCCTTGCCCTGATCGCGGGAGAGATCGCGCACCAGTTTCGGGAACGATGCTGAAATCGTGGCAAACGGCAGCAGCAGCAGTTTCTTGGAATCCTCGAGCAGATCGTCCACCAGCTTGCCGACGGCATAGTGGTCCTGTTCCGCTGTCCGGGTGAGCGCCGCCACTTTGCTTTCAAGTGATTTGAGGTGGTCGAGGTTCCAATCGAGAAAATCCAACAGTTGGGCCAAACCCGGGCGCTGGTCGGCGCGGCCGGGCGCCGGCCGATCAATCGCCTGGCGGAGCGCGCGCGCTTGCGGTTCGACCGCCGCGCATTCGTTTCTCCACGCCTCGAAGCGATGCGCCAGTTCACGCAAGTCTTGAGCCCGCTGGCCGGTGGTCAGTTTCACGGTGAGCATCTCCTCCGCTTCCACCAATCGCGCATCCAGTCTGGCGACGGTGATACGCACGGTTTCTTCGGAGGGGAAAGTCTTTTGCTCCGTGACCGGCGCCGGCGGGACTTCCGCTGACGCGGGCACGGAGACATCCGGGTGCCGGATCGGCTGTCCGACCGATAGCCGCGCCGCGGGCACGCGCGCGCCGCGTGTAGCCTCCGGTGCGGACATGACGGCTGCAATGGCATCGAGCGTGCGGTGCAGCGTGTCCAGCACGGTGGACGATGGGGCGCTTTCCTGCCGCTTCCAGACGGCGAACACGTCTTCCAGGGATTGGCACAGCGACTCGATCTCGGTGAAATCTACCGCGCGTGCGGCGCCCTTCAAACTGTGCGCGGCGCGGAACACCGTCTCCACGATCTTGCGTCGTGCTTCGGGCGCAGGCGTTTGCTCCAGTTCCAGCAAACCCGCCGCGATCGCCTGCAAATGCTCAGCGGCCTCGACCTTGAAAGTCGCCCGGAGCTGTTTGAGGAATTCGTCTTCCTTGGTGCGCATCGCGAATTCGCTTTCTAGACCTTGTAGCGTTCGACCATTTGCTTAAGCCGCTGGCCGAGCTCGTTCAGGTTGCGCGCCGCGGTCTCCAGTTGTTTGGCGCCCGCCACGTTCTGGGCGCTCGCCTGCTTGATGCTCTCCATCGCGCCGGCCACCTGGTCCACCCCCACCAACTGCTGCTGACTCGATGCTGCGATCTGCGTCGCCGCCTGTACCGCCTCGTTCACGCTGCCGGCCAGCGCCTGGATCGACTCGCCCGCCACTTCGGTCTGCCGGCTTCCCGCCTCTACCGCCTTGCTGCCCTGCTCGGTCGCCATCACCGCCGCCGCCGTCGCCTTCTGAATGTCGCCCAGGATGGTGCGCACCTGGTTGGTCGCCTGCCGCGATTGCTCGGCCAGGCTCTTGACCTCCTGCGCCACCACGCCGAAGCCCTTGCCGTGCTCGCCCGCCTTGGCCGCCTCGATCGCGGCGTTG